>RFGJ01000198.1 GCA_003696665.1 Gammaproteobacteria bacterium
GCGAAGTCCAACGGCCGTTGCGTATAAACCGTGACCAACAAAACCACCAATGACAGGGTGATATTGAAGGTAAACATCAAATCTAGCATCCAGGGCGGCATGGGCAATGTCATCATCGCCAACATCGCAACCAAAAGTATGGGGGTGCCAAGCCCAGTGATTTTGGTAGATGACAGTCCTTCCGATAATGCCAGCGCCATACCTAGTACCTCAAGTCTTCAGGAATCGGCCACTCGTCAGACAGCCTCGGTTTTTGTCCACCATCCCGACGATAAGTTTGCAATTGGTACACATAGGCCAACACCTGTGCGACCGCCAAGTACAAACCTCGCGGGATTTCTTCACCAATCTCTGTAGAGTGATACAAAGATCGGGCCAACGGCGGTGCTGGAACGATTGCCACATTATGTGCGACCGCGATTTCTCGGATTTTTAACGCAATCAAATCTGTCCCCTTCGCTACGACAATTGGCGCTTTATCGCCAAAATCGTCGTACCGTATCGCAACCGAATAATGTTCTGGGTTAGTGATCACAACATCAGCTTTTGGCACCTCTGCCATCATCCGTCGCTGTGCAATCTCCCGCTGAATCTGACGGATTTTTGACTTCACCTCGGGTTTCCCTTCAGTTTCTTTAAATTCATCCTTAATTTCCTGACGCGTCATTCGCAGTTGGCTATGATGACGCCACAGCTGATATGGAACATCGATGGCGGCAATCAGAATCAACGAAGCGGACAAGCCCAGAAACACAAACACAACAACCTCGATGCCGCGTGGAATGGCTTGGTCAAGTTCTAAAAACTCAAGGCTTAGCAGTTTAGGGAAATAAAGCGTTAGCAAGAGCCAGGCAATGATAGCCACCACAACAAACTTAGCGATACTTTTTAAAAGCTCCATGGCTGCTTGCGCACCGAACATGCGCTTAAAGCCCTTGAGGGGCGAAATGCGCTCAGCCTTAAATTGCATTGACTCAATACTAAAAACCCAGCCACCAAGCAATATTGGTCCTGCCAATGCTGCGAGAAACATCATCAGCAGCGACGGACCAACCGTCAAAAAAATGTCTCGCATCGCGGCCACCAAAAGACCAACAGCAATACGCTCGTCAAAAGCGGCCGCCCGAGTAAAGGCCCAGGTTGCATGGGAAACCGAAAAGAATTCCCCGGCCATCCAATGCCCGAATAACAAAAAGGCAAGTGCCGAAAACACCAAGATCATCGCCGTGGTCAATTCTCGCGATCGAGGTACCTGCCCTTTTTTACGGGCGTCCTGCTTTCGTTTGGGAGTGGGTTGTTCGGTGCGTTCGCCGATGTGCTCTTCTGCCATTAGGGACACTCCAATCGCAACATATCACAGAGCACATATGTCATATTGCGCACCTGACGGTCCACATGCCACTCAAACCCACCAATGGTCAACCAAACGATCAATAAGCCAGCCACCATAGCAGTGGGAAAACCAATGGAAAAAATATTGAGTTGTGGTGCCGCTCGGGTCATCACGCCGAAAGTCAAATTGACAATCAACAACGCCAATGCCGCCGACAGGGCCATCAACACAGCACCAACGAACATCCATCGACCGAACATTAGGAGAGACCATAGCGAAAAGTCGGCAATGTCTCCGGAAATTGGTAACGTCTTGAAGCTTTGCCAGAGAATTTGAAACATCAACAGGTGGCCATCCAAGGCGAGAAAAACCAGCGTGGTCAGTACCAGAAAGAATTGGGACAACACAGGCACTTGCACACCGTTTGCCGGATCCACCATTGACGCAAACCCCAGACCCGTTTGCATGGCGACCATTTGTGCCCCGATCACAAAGGTCTCAAAGACCATTCTAGTGACGAACCCCATCGCCAAACCTATCAACACCTCCCGGGCGATGGCGACGATACCGACCGGAGACCAAGGCACAATGGCCTCTGGCAATTCAATAAAAGGGCGAATCATGAAAGTGAGGGCGATGGCCAACAATAGACGAATTCTCGTCGGGACAACACGCGTCCCGATGATTTGCATTGCTGTGAGCAAAGCCCCAATTCTCAAAAATGGCCAAATTGATAGCAGCAGTTGTTGCTCTACGGTGTGCAAGGAAAACATAACGCTCACCTACCCGATCAGCGTTGGAATGGACGACACCAATTCGTACATAAAATCCATGAGCCGGCCGACAAACCAATGCCCGAGAAATGCCATGGTCAACAGAGTCACGACCAGCCGCGGCAAGAATGATAGCGTTTGCTCGTTAATGCTGGTGGCCGCTTGAAAAATGGCGACGATCAGTCCTACCAAGAGACCGGGAATGATAATCGCGGCCACCAGCAGCACCACGAGCTGCATGGCCTGGCGAAACAGATCGACCGCGACTTCGGGTGTCATGACGGCCCCACAAAACTGTTGGCCAAGGCACCAAGGATCAGTGCCCAGCCGTCCACCAAAACAAACAACATGATTTTAAATGGCAGTGAAATCATCATCGGGGACAGCATCATCATCCCCATTGCCATCAGAATGGAAGCAATCACCAAATCAATAATCAAAAACGGAATAAAGAGGATAAAACCAATCTGAAACGCTGTTTTTAATTCACTTGTCACGAACGCCGGCAATAATACCAGCAAAGATGGATTTGCCTTCTCACCGCTGTCTTCATTGGCGAGTGATTGGAACAAATCGAGCTCTTCCTGTCGCGTCTGGGCCAACATGAAACGTTTCATTGGCGCCAAGGCTTTGTCCAACGCCTCCTTAGGCCCAATTTGGTCTTCCATATACGGCTGGACTGCCTGAACATGAATTTGTTCAAATACGGGCGCCATCACAAAAAGTGACAAGAATAAGGCCAAACCAATCAAAATTTGATTAGAAGGCGTTTGTTGCATCCCAAGCGCTTGGCGCAAAATGGCGAGCACCACGACAATGCGGGTAAAACTCGTCATGGTCATCAATATGGCGGGCAATAGTGTCAACAGGGTCATCAAAATCAGCACTTGAAGGCTGACTGAGACCTCCTGACCCGATGGTGTGTTTTGTATATTGAGCAAGGGGATCTCGGCACCATAACTTGGCAAGGCGCACAATGCCAAGACCGACAAAATGCATTGAGTGCTGCGCCGAACCATCCTGTCAGTCATCAGAGTTCCCCTCAGAAGCGCTGTCCGACTGCCCTGTCTTTTTCTTTTCAATTTTCACAGCGGATAGAACCTGAGCAAAGGAACCTTGAGGTTTGGAAGTCTCCACAGGTTTGGCCAACGTATGCAGGTGACGAATCCCGGCCGGTCCGACACCAATCAACAACTGCTCTTCCCCGATGGCCACCAGAACCAATCGTTCACGTGGTGACAACGAACGGACGGCTAAAATTTGAATGGCGCCGTTAGACAAGCCTGCGGCGCCTTGCCAACGACGATATAGCCAAGCCAAAAGCATTAATAACGCCAGCACCACAAGCAGCGCCATACTCATTTGGATGAGCTCTTGCCATCCTATGGCGGCGTCCGACGTTTTCTGTGGCGCGCCATAACTCAATGCCGAGGACAAGGCAAACATGATCGGTCTCATAGGCGTTATTTCAATTTTTTGATCCGCTCTGCCGGACTCATCACATCGGTCAAACGAATGCCAAACTTTTCGTTGACCACCACCACTTCACCATGCGCGATTAATGTCCCGTTGACCAGCACATCCAAAGGCTCACCCGCCATCCGATCAAGCTCGACCACAGAGCCCTGGTTGAGCTGCAGCAAATTTCGAATCGGGATCTGCGTGCGCCCAACCTCCATACTCAATGTCACCGGGATGTCCAATATGACATCCAACTTGGCTTTATCAGCTGGCAATTCGTCCTCAATGGCTTGTCCTTCATCAACAAGCTCTTCCATCGGTGCGCTTTCTGCAGCCGCTTGCTCAGCCATGGCAGCGGCCCACTCATCATCGACGTTCTCTTCGGGCTTTTTATCTTGGTCACTCATAGGATTCACCTGTCGTATTACGCAAAATATGTTCTCGGCTGATGGGCTCAAGAATTTTCAACGCCATCTTCCCTCTCGATACTCCATAACGGGCACGAAACGTTGGCAACCCCCCAGCGTTCACCACTACCTTTTCCGGTAGCTCAACCGGGATAATGTCGCCTGGTTCAAGTGCCATAATGTCTCTTAACGCCATTTGCTTTTCGACCAAGGTAGCATCGAGCTCGACTTCGGCCGTCATGATTTCTTCACGTAATGCCTGCGTCCAACGTTCATCAATATCGTCACGGTCCGATTGCACTCCGGCGTCCAGCCGATCACGAATTGGCTCGATCATCGAATACGGCATGGTCACATGAAGCTGTCCACCGCCCCCATCCAGTTCGATGGTAAAACTGCATACCACAACGACCTCCGAAGGACTGACAATACTCGCCAATGCGGGATTGACTTCCGAGTCAAGATATTCAAATTCAACCGGTAGCACAGGGGCCCATGCTTCCTTGAGATCGACGAAAGCCTGCTCAAGCATGATTTGAATGATTCTGCGCTCAGTTGGCGTGAACTCACGCCCTTCAATTTTTGCGTGGAAACGGCCATCGCCACCAAAAAAATTGTCAACCAGTATAAAGACAAGCTTGGCTTCCATCGTGAACAATGCTGTGCCACGCAGCGGTCGAATTCTGACCATGTTTAAGCTGGTTGGCACAAAAAGGCTATGGATATATTCCGAAAACTTCACCATCTGTACGCCATTGACCGCAACATCAGCCCCTCTGCGCATCAAATTGAACAGACTGATGCGTAGATAACGCGCAAAACGCTCGTTGATCATCTCCAGCGTGGGCATTCGCCCACGCACAATGCGATCCTGCGACGAGAAATCGTATATCTGTATGCCTTCAGGTTCGGGGCTGTCGTCGGTCGTATCGATGTCGCCATCGTCGACCCCGTGCAGCAAGGCATCGATTTCTTCTTGACTTAACAGATCGCTCACAAATCCACCTCTTGGCCTTTTGCTATTGCATCACAAAACGTGTAAACAAGATCTTTTCGATCAGCGGCGCACCGGTTTGTTCGGTCAGGATTTTTTGCAGATGCTGTGTGGTTTCCTCCTTGAGTTTTTGACGTTTTTCAGCATCTTTAAAATCTTCCACCGCCTTTTGTGACCAAAACGACAGCAATTCACTACGAATCAACGGCATGAGTTGTTTCAACTTGTCTTCTGCCTCCGTATCACGTGTGAGCAAAGAAACTCGTATCTGGACATTTCGTGTTTTTCGACCATCCATCAATTGCACAAGCACACCTTCAGGCACCTCAACGTAGATGGCCTTTGCTTTGGCTGGCGCGGCCGGAATTGCCGCTTGCGTCGGCGCATTTGTTGGCACTGCCTCTTGCGGTGTCTCACTGCTACCCAAAAAAAAGTACGCTGCAGCACCACCAATGGCGCCTAATGCGACAATGATGCCTATCAGCATCCCTTTGCCGCCTTTTTTTCCTTCTTCTACCTGCAAGTCATCTTCGTCTGCCATAGATTCACTCCTCATCTCACAATGACATTAGCAAATATTGGGCCAAAACAGGTTGGCTTATAAATATCAATAGGTTAGGCGTGACAATATGTGCTATAGGTTGCTCACACCCCAAGTGTAGTCAAAATTTCGACAGCTGTGATGAGACACACAAAGGTCGATTTTTCACTTGCCGGGATAGGGGGACGAACAGCCGGCTAGGCAAAATAGTCGATCAGATGCGTCAGCTTAAGACCGGTCACAGGGCGTGAATTATCTGCATGCTTATCCTCCACACCCGTGAGTTCGTCCGTTGTCTGCTCAGCTGTTCGACCAGTGCTCACATAAGACCTTGCTTCTGCTTGCGATTGATCATGGCCACTCACATCCACCTGCACGAAGCCAGACTGGTCTGTTTGCATAATCTCGCGCAATCGATCAGCAGTCACTTGTAATATCTGCACAGTATCGGGATGCCTCGCCGTGACATGCACGAAAGTATCATTGCCGTGCTGCCGAATTGTCACATGAAGTGGACCAAGTTCCGGTGGGTCGAGGCGAACCGTCGCTTTATGATGTCCATATCTCCCCTGTTGCACAAGAATTTCGGCCAGCTGCTTTGGCCAGTCGCGCTGATAAAGGTTGAGTGCATTTGGGGCCGAGTTATCAGAGGCTGTTTGGAGATGGCCAAGCGTACCATTGCCTATCTGCCGCGATATGTCTTGAACAGGTCCAGCATTGATCACGCCATCAAGTGCCTTCCCAATTTGGGCGACGTCGTGATTTCGACCGTCATGAGCAGAAAATTTAGAAAGCAGCGAGGCAAAAACGTCTTGTGGCACTTTCGCAGCATCCGTGTCCACTTTGACTTCCTTAGGTCCCATAAATGCCATGATTTCCGATAACGGGATATTTGGGGTGTGATTGACATCGCGCCGAGATATACCATTGCTAAAATCAAGCACATCTCCCGCGGACTGTTTCAGTGGGTTACCTATCGACAACACATCGTCCAGTCTAATACCGGTTAACTCTATGTTTGACGAACTTGAAGTGTCTATGTTTAACTCACTTGAAGTACTTTTTTGGGGGACCACATTAAAAATACTCGCAGGATTTCCTTGGTCACCATCTTGGCTACCTGTGCGTAACAACAGGGCAGGAAGATGCGATTGAGGCTCGATGAGGATGAGATCGCTCGCATGCACTAGTGAAAACTCGGCATTCGGCAAATTTTTGCCGTACGGCGGGACAAATGCCTCCCCTTCTTTGGATAACTCCTCCGAGAGCTCACTCGGGCCAATTTGCTCCAAGCGCTCATCGTGCAAGGCAATTTCTGGCACATCCTCATTTAACTGCTGAGGGAGTTGCACAACTGCTTCAACCCGCCATTCAACCGAATGGTCAGAAACTTCATTCATTGAGAATTCGTCTGTTATTTCCAGCGTGTTCGCTCTACTGCCGACAACGTCCGGGAGCATCGTTGTAGATAATATCTCCTCAAACAATCCGTCTTGCTCGCCAATCAAAGACTCCGCACCGACTCGCGTATCCTGAATGGGTTTCGGCGTGACTAGGAAGACCAGGGGAAGTCCAACGGTGTTCATGGCTCGGCTCACACAGTGTCAATGATGCCTATCCCTCTGCAAACTCTATGCCATACACCATTGATCGCCTCTCCCGTCAAGCCTCGATCGGCAGACTTGCGACGGGATAGTACCAACATTCGTTATAATCCACCCACACAGCGATTGGCCCGGTCAGCCACTGATCGCAGGACGCATCCCCCGTATCCACAAGCAAAGGCCTTCCAGCAAACTGTGCCATTTTTGCCTTGGTCGCGATGACCTCAATTTCACTTTTAGCAAACTGACTTAGCACCGCCGGACTGAGCTGTTGGTTGCCCCGGCCAAAAATATGGCCCTGCCCGCCGATGGCGGTGACAAATAAGCGTTTTGGCTGATTCGGGTACAGACGAAGCACTTCTAACAATTCCGACTCCGTGGCATCGGCCAGAATCACCTCATTATTCAAGACAACATCGACGCCTAGCAATGTATTTGGCAGTCCTTTAATTGACATCACCTCTGCCAGTGTTTTACCACTTCCGACAAAGACCAGCGATTCGTCATCCCAACGCTCGACGACACCTTCTGCCAACGCTAGTAATTGTTCTTCTTCGTCATTGGCTGCGGCTGACTTCACATTTTGCACAAGAATGCCATCGGTCAGCACTCGCACCTCACCGTATTTTCTGGCACGCACAACCCCTCGTCGAAAGGCATCCTCGTCAATATCCATGACATCGCCTGACTGAATTTCGACCACCTTCCCATCAGCCACTTTAGCCAGCAGCAAGCCTGCGGCACGCGGGGAAACGCAATACGCTCCACTATGGATTTTGGTACCGGCCGGAATGCCCACAATCGGTGGATACACCCCGCCCTCTAGGCCCACAGAGCGCACGACACCGAGGACATCTCGCATGGTGCCGTCCCCACCCACAACGACAATCAACTCCAAAGGTTGGCAGAGCAATTGTTCAGCGAGCGCTCGCGTGTCCTCCGCGGTCGTTTTTGTACTAGTTCGCCGATGAATGGTCAGTGGTTTCGCTAATGCACGAACAACATCCCCGCCCATGGGACCATCCGCCGTATGCCATATCACTTGGACGCCTGGTTGTTGCTCGTAAAAATATTGGATAGCCATACGTGCCCGGTGAGCTGAATTGGCTCGTCCGCCCCGTCGCAGGGCTTCGTTAAGGATGTCGATACCATCGCTGCCTTTCAGACCGACAGGACCACCAATGCCCGCTATAGGATTGACTATCAATCCCCAGTGTCGCTTTTCATTCACCTAGAAACTCCCCTTACACTATGCTTTTTAGCATCGCCAACAATAACTTGGCTCGATACGGCAGTCCACGCTCGTTGAGCATGCGTTCTTTTTCCTTTTGTATCCTAGCCTTAAAACGTAACCGTTCATCAGGCGAAACTGGATTGCTCAAATTATCGACACTTGGCTCGAATGCTCGTCCTAACGCCTCTTGGAAACACCACTCCAGCGCCTGCGGTCGCAATTCAACACGCTCAAATTCAGCCTGTTGCGCTGCCGTCCGCCCATCCGGCACATACCAATAACCATAGTCTACCAACTGGCGTCGTCGCCATCCGGCAATGCACCAGTGAGCCAATTCATGCAATGCACTATTGAGATTGTGTCGCATATAACCGATTTGCGCCGCATGTTCGGGTGTTTCTGGCTCATACAAAGGTTCATCATCACGCGCCACCAAGCGTGCTCGGTAATATCGCCCCAACCCGTCGTTGAACTCGTACACCAATTTTTTCAGTAACTGCGCTTCATTCGATTTCATGGTGTCAAATGACAGTTGATGGTGGCGGCATTTTACGCAAATTGCGTACAATATCATTAGCCAACAATAAGGTGAAATCACTGTGGACTTAGAAAACATTCGCCGAGAATATCTTTCAGAGCCGTTGAGTCGAGCAACTCTGCTTAAGGATCCTTTTGCTCAATTCAGCCAATGGTTGGAAGCCGCCATGCATGCTCGACTTCCCGATCCTACCGCCATGACGCTTGCCACCGTGGATGCCAATCTGCAACCACACCAACGGACCGTTTTGCTGAAACACGTTGACGATGATGGCTTCATTTTTTATACCAATCTCAACAGTGCAAAAGCCAAAGATATTCGTCAAAACAATAAGGTAAGCCTGCATTTTGCCTGGCTTCCGCTCAACCGTCAGGTGCGTATTGAAGGCCAAGCCAAACCGTTGCCCACATCAACCGTCATCAAGTATTTTATCCGTCGCCCGCGCGACAGCCAGATTGCGGCCTGGGTGTCCCAACAGTCGTCGCCAATCGACTCGCGTCATTTTTTAGAAAATGCGTTCAATCAAATGAAAGAAAAGTTTCGTCATGGACAAGTGCCACTGCCGGACTTTTGGGGTGGCTTCAAAGTCATTCCAAATAAGTTTGAATTTTGGCAAGGCCGGCCGAACCGGTTGCATGATCGCTTTGTTTACGACAAAGTTGATGAGCGCTGGACAATTCAAAGGTTAGCCCCATGACCGCCATTAACGATCTACATATGGATGACTTTTATAGCGATGTGGCGAAAATATTGACTCGACTGTACTTTTCGTTTCCCCGACCGCTATCACTTTATGTCGACGATATTTGCGGAGCGCTGGACATTGATGAGTTCGGCCTGATCAGCGAAAGGCATCAAGCCTGCCTCGCCACGATGCTTTGGTTGGCAGATGAAGGCTACCTTCGCTATGCCGCTTTATTGCCAAATGAAGGGGTTGATTTGGCAACGCTCACGGAGAAATGCCTGCGGCGATTGCAAAGTACCGCGACCATTGACCAAGTATCGTTGCCACGCATCATCCATTTCCAACGCGCCCTTTCCGGTACTTCTTTCGACTTACAGAAGGTGGCTCACGAGTTTTTCGACATACACACAGCCCACTAAGCCCAAAAGTGGCTAGCTCCCATAACTTCGCAAAATACGTCGATAGGTCCCATCCGCACGCATTGCGGCAAATGCATCATTGATGCGCTCCACCGTCTCTGGCGCCACACTCGCTTGACTAAACATGACGTACACCGAGCCGCTATGCAAAACCATGGGCAAACGAACTATTTCCTTCCGCCAGCCTTTGCGCCTGAGAACATCGGCACCAACGAACGGGTCTTCCAATACGCCATCCACATCTCGATTCATCAGCGCGTTAAAGGTTTCCTCGGCAAGGCCGTAACCCTTGAATTGACGTTCGTAAGCAGGATCCTCTTGGAATGCATTAATCGTATCTCCATAAACATAGCCATTGACCAACGCGATGCGCAGACCGCTATCCAAGAGTTTCTTTAATGACTTTCCACTGTATTGGTCTACGTCTTCACTTCGCACGTACAGCACCCAAGTCTCAGCCCGATATGGCTCTGAAAAGTACGCATATTGTTTTCTCAAAGGGGTGATGGAGGCCCCCAACAGCACATCCACCTGACCTGCCTTTAGGGCGGACAATAATGTTCCCCAATCTCCCTGCTGAAAACGCACTGTACAACCGGCCCGCTTTGCCGCTTCCACAAACAGATCAATATCAAGGCCCGTCACCGTTCCATCTCTCTCTTGATACTGATAAGGCTCCCATGGGTCCCAACCCACATTTAGCAGACAAGACTTGGTGACGTCTGCTGTTGTCGCCCCATCACTGCGTGTTGCCTTATTATGGTCAGCCTTATGAGTGTCGGACGCAACGCTGGTTTGCGCACGCTCTTGCGTTCGACTGCCTGACTCTGAGCTGTTGCAACCAACAACTGTTAACAACGTTAACGTAATCACTATCAATAGCCGGTAAAACATAACTTTCTCTCGCTATGTGATGACCTGTTTTTAGTTATAGACCAAATTTCTCGAAGCCGCCTATTCCTTCATGCGAGCGAGGTTGACAAAACATGGGCTAGCATTTTGAGCTAGAATTATGATATGTATGATACGACCGATGGCGAACTATCGGTATACCGTCCTGTGAGCACGAATGGCATGGACGACAGCACGCCATTGTTAAGGAGAATGTTGGATGAAAGCTGTACCACATGGCTCGCTTCGCCTGACGCTTCCCGTTCAAAAGCCAGGCGAGCATCTTCTTGTCGAAACCCGCATAGACCATCTGGCGCAATGGCTAAAATCTCAGCCGTATGGCAACATGCCAGTCACCGTCAGCAATGTTCGGCGCTCGTTACACGGCTTTAACCGCACCGAAATTGCCTCGAGTTCGCGCATGAAAGGGATGTTCCTCTACAACCGCGCCTATCAACTCATTGCTGGTTATTACACTCCCCAAAGTTTCCGCTCCGACAAAAGACAAGAAAAAGTCACCGTACAAGAAAAAAAGGACTTTTTTCTTCTCACTCAAGAGTTGGCGTATGGCTATAAACTTCTCGCAATCCAGTTGCAAAAAGAAAATGCATCAAAGGACGTGCTTGCCGATACTCTGAATCTGGCCGTGTATTATCTATCCCTAGTGCTGATGCTTCATTATGATGCCTACGCCCCACCGCCCAAAAACATCTGGAAAGAAATCAATAACATCCTTGGTTTTTCTGTGGTACATCAGTTTGTTGATCGCATCTCGGAAAGCCATCAGTTACAAGGTTGTCTAAATACCATCGAAGAAAATTACAACCGTATTGCGCTCATCGCACTTGCCAATCCATACCACCTAAACGCGGGTCAGCATTGGCCGATATGGCGCTATTTGTCACACTGGGTTCGACTCGCTGAATTGAGCGAAGACTTGTCAGATTTCCACAAAGACCAAACTTTTGTGGTTGACCTTTGTGGTGACTATCGACCTCATTTCACGTTATCGACAGACAACTTGGACGAATCCACAACATTACTGCTCCTGCCACAAAAATTAGTCAAGCAAGTTGAATCGCATTTGGTTGATTTGCGAACCGAGGGTAAACCGCCGTTGCCTGGATTTGGCAGTGATGTCACCGCCACGGCTGCCGAAAGATTGCTGGAAGTCATGCAGTATCACTGGCAAATGTTTAAACATCGCACGGCGCCGCGGTACAAGACCGACGATAAGCTAAAAGTCATATGTAGCTTGGTCAATATTCATGCAGAATTGACCAGAAACGATCCACTGTACCAAACAGAAGAAACGGAACCACAATTCGTCATTCCAACATCGTCGTGGAGGACAATCAATACCTCAGCGACCGGAATTTGCATGAACACACATATTCCAGTCCGTGAAATGGCCGTCGGCAAACTGATCGCGCTAAGCATTCATAACCACCAAGACGACCGAGATTTCTGGCGACTGGCAGCGGTCCGCTGGCAACAAAAATCTCGAACCGATGGTCATACTGTTGGGGCCGAGCTAATCCTCGGTGATATTCAAGCCGTGCGTTTTATCATACCAGGCGCAAAGGAACGCAAGGAACTTGGGTTCATCATATCAGGCGATCATGGAGACGATGGCAGTACACCGCCCACAATCATCTTTGCGCACAATGCCTTACCTAAAGACAAACCGATTATTATGGAAGTGGGTGACGAAAAATTTGGCATTCGTCTCACACGCAGTCTTCAGAATACGTTGTTTTTCACGCAGTCTTTTTATCAGCAGTGTCCAGTCCAAGAAGCGCTCGATGTTGCGCGTCAAGAGCTTGAGGAAATTGAAGAAAAACGGCGGCGAGAAGAAGCTGGCGAAGAAGTCATTGACATGGAGGCACTGCCGGGCTTTACCAGTGTCCAAAATAATAAATCCTCATAAACACGTGTTAACATAAATATTCAAAAACGAGACAATGGTTGTGTTTAGGGAGCCTAAAATGGAAAAAGTCCAGCTATTACATAATCCACGCTGTTCAAAATCACGCCAGGCTCTGGCTTTACTAGAAGACCGCGGCGTAAAAGTCGATATTATTCGATATTTAGAGACTCCCTTATCACTTGATGAATTAAAAAGGCTGGCCGAAAAACTGGAACAACCCGTTTCGGCCATGATTCGCCGAAAAGAACCAGAGTACAAGGAAGCAGGTCTAACGAACGATAGCAGTGACGACGAAATATTGACGGCCATCGCTCGATTTCCGAAACTTCTGGAGCGCCCCATCGCCATTCGTGGCAACCGAGCTATTATTGGCAGACCTCCTGAAAATGTCCTGAAGCTGCTCAACGACTAATGTATATCCTCATTCTCTATTACTCTCGTCACGGAAGTACACGGGCCCTCGCGCACCAAATTGCTGCGGGGGTCAATAGTGGCGGTGACGTGGAATCTATGGTCCGGACTGTGCCGCCGGTCACCTTCGAAACTGACGCAACACGTCCTACAATACCCGAATCTGGCGATCCCTACGTCACTTTGGAAGAACTCCGTCACTGTTCAGGGCTTGCGCTTGGGAGTCCTACCCGCTTCGGCAACATGGCCGCCCCGCTCAAACATTTTATTGATTCCACAAGCGAACTATGGGCAAGTGGCGCCCTGATTGACAAGCCGTTTTCGGTCTTTACTTCAAGCAACAGTTTGCACGGTGGTCAAGAAAGTACTTTGTTATCCATGGCACTACCATTGATTCATCACGGGATGCTTTGGGTTGGTGTTCCCTACAGTGTTAATTCGATGATGCGAACGCAAACGGGAGGGAGCCCCTATGGCCCATCACACTGGGCACATAGTGCCACCACGGCGTTATCCACCGAAGAAAAGGAAACAGCGCGTGCACTCGGTCAACGCTTGGCCAATATTGCCAAAACACTGGAGCATCTACGATGAATTGGCATTTGCTGGCCCGCGCCGCTTACACCATCATTTGCGTCCTGCTCGTCATCTGGGGAATACGGACTGATACGCCACCAATCGCTTGGCTGCTTTGGATTCTGCCGCCATTATATGGATTAGGATGGATCCGGCAGGGGAGCCGTCAAAGCCTCATGTACTGTGCTTTTCTGCTCATTATTCCGTTCTGCCACGGCATTACAGTTTCTCTAACAGTGCCCAATGCTCGGTTCGCGTGGCTGGAGAGCGGCCTGGCCTTTCTGTATTTCCTCAGTTTCTTCTTCGCCTATCGTCCCAAACGTCATCAAAGCCGTGAGAGTCGATGACGCAACACAAAATCGGCACACACCAATGCCGCCATGGCTTCAACGATTGGCACCGCCCGAGGCAATACGCAGGGATCATGACGTCCTTTCATTTGTAATACATGAGGCGAACCATCTCGGGTCACGGTTTGCTGCGGAACCATCACGGTTGGGGTCGGCTTGAAAGCCACACGAAACTGGATTGGCATGCCATTGGAGATCCCCCCTTGCACGCCACCTGAGTAGTTGCTTAAAGTCCTGATTTGTCCATTTTCGCATTGTACAAACGGGTCGTTATGAGCTGTCCCTCTCATACCTGCAGCACGAAATCCCGAGCCTATTTCGAATCCTTTTGTCGCATTGATGGCGAGCATGGCTTTTGCCAATTCCGCTTCAAACTTATCATAAATGGGCTCGCCAAGCCCTGCTGGCACGCCACGGATAACAGCCTCTATCACGCCACCCAGCGAATCACCATTTTTACGCGCATGCTCAATGCGTGCAGCCATCCTCTCAGCAACCACACGATCCGGACACCGTACAGGCGTTTTATCCACGTCGACCTGAGTGAACTCTGTGCCTGTATCTGGCCAAACAATATCTTCAATTTGTTTCACCCAAGCCACCACCTCAATATCACTACATTGCCGGAGGAATAATTGGGCGACTGCACCGGCTGCCACCCAACCCGCCGTCATTCTCGCTGAACTTCGACCGCCGCCAGCCACAGCACGCCGGCCGTATTTCATATCATAGGTGTAATCAGCATGACTCGGCCGATACGCATCCTGAACATTGTCATAATGCTTCGATTTCGCATCGGCATTACGAATCATCAGCGCGATGGGACTACCCAACGTCCAGCCATCTTCGATGCCTGACAAAATTTCAACTGTATCTGCTTCTTTCCTTTGACTTACCAAATGGCTTTGACCCGGGCGGCGACGATTGAGTTGGGATTGCAAATACGGCAAATCGATCTTGACACCCGCAGGGCAACCGTCAATCACGGCACCAATTGCGGGTCCATGACTTTCACCAAAATTCAAAACACGAAAACACTCTCCAAACAGGCTGCCCGCCATTTTAATTTTCTCCACCATTGCATATTTTCTGCGCCAACGGCAACCCGAGCTCCGCCATCACTTGCCAGTATTCAGGCCACGACTTGCCAACGACCTGCCAATCACGCATGTTCAGGCCCTTCACACGCCACGATAGTTGTGCAAGTGACATCGCCATCCTATGGTCCTGATGCGTGACAAACTGACATGGACGCCAATCAGCCTTGCCAATTTTCATCCAAGCGCTTCCAGTTGTGACGCTCACACCACATCGCGACAACTCTCTCGCCGTATCTTCGATCCGATTAGACTCTTTGTATGGCAGCGCATCCAGCCCTGTCAAACGCACGTCTCCCCGGGCAAAACACGCCAAGACCACCAGTGATTGAACAACGTCGGGGCAATCGGTGCAATCAAGCTCGGCACTGACGAAGTCGGGCACCGGCCGCGCGATGACCTTATTGGGTTGTAGCATTAGCTCGCCACCCAATCGTGCCACATGATCAACGAAATGACATTCGCCATGCAATTCAGGATGGTACTGATAGCCCAACACGGCTACCGGATTCGGACCTAATAATCCAGCCATCATAAGATAACTTGCCGCAGTCGCATCGACTGGGATCTCTATAGAGGGCAAACGGATTGGACCCGGCTCTATCTGCACACCTTTTTCGTCCAAACGACAGAGAACTCCTGCCTGCTCCAGGACATTGGCCGTCATACGAATATAGCTGACCGACACAGGTGGCTTTGAAAATGTAATCCGCAACCCACCATCTAATATCGGCGCCACAAGCATCAGGGCACTCACAAACTGACTACTGTGACTGGGGTCGACTTCGACGGTGCCTCCACGAATTTTTCCCTGTACAGTGACCGGAAGATAACCATTCGTTGATGAAATCTTGGCGCCAAGCGCTTCAAGTGCGCGAATTAAAGGTGCCATTGGCCGACTGCGTAACCGTTGACTGCCATCAACGGTGACTGGAAAAGACTTCGTCGCCGCCAACGCCATGATAAATCGCGCCATGGAGCCACTATCGCCGCAATGTACGATAACCGGCTCCTTCGGCATCACGCTTGGTTTTTTCGACAACACAAGGCCATTCTCATGCTTCGTCACAACAACCCCAAGCGTCTGAAGGCCGGAAACCAGATGCCGGATATCCTCATTGTCCGGAACACCATTCAGCACTGACGGGGACTCGCTGAGTGCAGCGAGCACCAACCACCGATTGCTTAGATATTTGCTTCGAGGCGCTTTGCGTATTTCAATTGGCTGTATCTTGGTCATTCTACTTCTTCTGCGTATCCCAGTGATTTCACGTCACGGCATTGGTGTACCTCTGATATTCAGTGCATGCATTCTAGCAAGAAAATTGGTCTACACTATGAATAATCTTCGTACCGACGACAAAGGCAAGGAGAGCGTATGACATGGCTCAACCGAAGTCTTAAAAATCAGACCATATTCCTGACCGTAGGCATCGGGTTCGTGATGGCCATTTCCATCATCTGGTCAGCTGTGAGTTTCAATGCCACCACAGCACACATCGCGAAAACATCGTTCCGGCAGCTTCAACTGGCCACGGACACCGCAACCATGCAGGCCGACTTCAAACGCATGGTACAAGAGTGGAAAAACGTTCTCCTGCGCGGTCACAATCCTTCTGATCGGAAGAAATACTGGTCAAGAATTGCCCCGTTGGCTGAGCAACTTAAGGAAGAAGCGAAAAAGATTGCGAATCAGACACCATTGGAAATCCGTGCCAAACTCGAAAAGTTTAACGGTGAGCTTGAAAAACTCTTGCAAGGCTATCGGACGGCCTATTCCGAGTTTGAAAAGACCCTTGACCACAAAGCGGCTGACCGGCTGGTCAGGGGAATGGACCGGGCAGCGGAGAAATTACTTGAAGAAACAGTCGCGATCATTGAAAAGAATCAGCAAGCCCACAATGAAGCTATGCTCGAAGGAAGTCAGGCAAAATCTCGCACAATCATCCTCGCGGATCTTGCTGTCTTAATTATCATGATCATTGTTTTCACTATCATGATCATCCGAAAGGTCGTTCAACCGCTGACTGAATTGAGTCAGTTCAGCCAACGTATCGCGCAAGGCGAATTTGAACAATATCTGAACATCCACCGAGAGGATGAAGTGGGCACACTCGCCGACGTTCTTAGACGTATGGCCAATTTTCTCGCCTCGACTTACCAAGAGCTTAATCAGGCCAATCAAGAATTACTGACCTTATCTGAAAAGCAAATTGAATTGGCCAACTCGTTTAAAGGAATTGCCGAACAACAGTTTTCTAAAGCTGATCAAGTCGCCACTGCAGTGACAGAAATGAGTGCTTCTGCTCAAGAAGTTGCGAGTGCCGCCAAACGTGCCGCCGAAGCCACATCACAGGCTAACCAGTCGGCAAAATCCGGTCATGATATTATGCGAAAAACCATTAAAACCATTGAACAGGTCGCCGCGACTATTGACCAAACGTCTGAGGTCATTCAAAAGCTTGAACAAGACGCCAGCGCGGTGTCCACGGTACTTGAAGTGATTCGTGGCATTGCCGAGCAAACTAACCTGTTGGCACTGAACGCGGCCATTGAAGCGGCCCGTGCCGGAGAACAAGGTCGCGGCTTTGCCGTAGTGGCCGACGAAGTCAGAACACTAGCACAACGCACACAAGAGTCCACGCAAGAAATTCAGCAAATTCTGGAAACTGTTCAATCGGGGGCGTTGAACGCTGTACGGGCAATCGCTTCGGCCAAAAGTGCGTCCTTCGATGGTGTCGCTCAGGTTGAGGAAGCCGGAGGAAAAATTGAAGACATCACGCACGGCATTGAAACCATTTCCCAGATGAATGATCAAATCGCTACTGCTGCGGACGAACAATCTAAAGTCTCAGAAGATCTGTCTAAAAACATCAACGAAATTTCACAAATCGCAGGAGACAATGTCACCCTTTCCGAAGAAGTCAAAGACACATCGGAATCGCTCAGACAACTGTCTGCAAACCTTACAGGCATTGTTCAGAAACTCATTTCCCGACAGGGAGCATAATCATGCGCCACCGCATATTTCACCTTGATCTTGAGGGTCCATTTCCAGACAAGTGGCAACTTGCTGGCTTTGCCATGGGATGTTTTTGGGGGGCAGAACGCTTATTTTGGCAAACCCCCGGCGTTAAAATGACCGCTGTTGGGTATTGTGGCGGCCGAACCCCATCCCCAACCTATGAAAACGTTTGTACTGGACAAACGGGGCACGCAGAAACGGTTCGAATTCATTACGCTCCCGACGAGATATCCTTTGACAAGCTCGTTAAAATATTTTTCGAAAATCACGACCCGACGCAATACCATCGACAAGGCAATGACATCGGTTCTCAGTACCGCTCCGTCATTTTCTACACGAACGAGCACCAGCGAAAAACGGCCGAGAAAATGTGGATTGGCTACGACCGTTTAATGACTTTGCACGGGTTCGGGCCTGTTCAGACGGAAATCGAACCTTTGACCAACTTCTTTCTCGCTGAAGCCAATCATCAACAATATCTTGCCCAAAATCCCAATGGTTATTGTGGACTTGGTGGTACAGGTGTTAACTGTCCTCTTCCGGAAGACGTTCCGGCAAGTGGACAGCAATATAATCAATCAAATGCCTAACCGCCAAAGGCACATGCTGGCGGGTGGGATACACTGCCCACACACCTACATTTCCAGGCGACCAAGGTCGCAAGACTTCGACAAGTTTTCCTGACGCCATATAATCTTTAGCAATGAATTTCGGCAGCATGACAACCCCAAGACCACAGGCGGCCATGGTCGCCAAAACCTCCCCATTATTACTTGACACTCGACCATGGACTTGCACCTTATGCTCGCGACCATCAGGGTGAGTAAGCGTCCAATACCGTCCACTATTACGGTTTTGATAGCGAAGGCAATCCTCTGGCTTCAAATCTTCAGGTGTGTACAGTCGACCGCGCCGCCGCAAAAATTCAGGACTGCAGTACAGGCCCAACGCCGTCTCTGTAATTTTTTTTGCGATCAACGAGGAATCTTCCAAAAGACCAATACGCACCGCCAAGTCGACACCTTCCTCAACCAGAGCGACAAAACGGTCGGTCAGTTGTAATTCCAAAGAAATCTCAGGGTTGTCACGACAAAATGCGGCCAAAATTTCACTTAAATCTCGCTCGCCAAGCGAAAGTGGCGCCGTGATACGAACATGCCCATAAGGGCGTCTCGCGAAGCCTGTGATCTCTGCCTCACTTGCCTCTATGTTTTCAAGGATGGCGCGAACATTCCGATAATAAATTTGCCCAGCTTCGGTCAGACTGACCTGCCGCGTGGTCCGATGCAACAATCTGACCCCCAGTTGTGCTTCTAAATGGGCGATGGCCTTGCTCACCGTGCCTCTGGATAGGCCAAGGCGGATGGCGGCTGGAGAGAAGCCGCCTTGCTCGACGACCTTGATAAAAATTTGCATACATTGAAGCTTGTCCACACCCGCATGACCTTGCCAAACCTGAACACATTATGGATGATAGGCGCCGGATCATAGAATGACAAAACAACCGCATGAAAAAATATTGGCCTGAGTTAATTGCATTAGTCTTTGTCAACGCTTCACTTATCTTGCTCGAACTGACGCTACACAAACACCCAGGGGTTTCCATACATGCTGTCGGAAAAAGTCAAGCGCTCACCCCACCTGAATTTGCAAAGATCCATGATACGAATGAGCGGAAACAAAAGTTTATTCGTTACTTTGCCACACTCGCCCAACAAGCCAACCAGGAAATCTTCGTGGAACGCCAGCGGCTCTTGGCGCTTTTTGAGCATTGGCGCCAACACACAACATTATCTCACCAGCAGATGAACGCATTTTGCAAGTTGGCGAAGAAATACAAAGTCGACTGCAGCACGGACGATCTGACTTGGAAAAAATTACTTCGGCGCATCGACACGGTACCAGTGAGTTTGATTATTGCCCAGGCGGCCATCGAGTCAGCTTGGGGCACCTCACGATTTGCACGTGACGCCAATAATTATTTTGGTATCTGGTGTTATCAACCAGGTTGCGGCCTGCCTCCCCGGAAACGCGCCCCCAACGCTCGGCATTTTGTTCGTCGATATTCGACCCCACTTGATTCCGTTCGAGGCTATCTATACAACCTTAACGTTGGTCACGCCTATACGCTGCTCAGGCAAGTGCGGGCCAAACTCCGCGCACAAAATCGTCCTGTCACGGGCATCGCACTCGCAGAAGGACTCATACGTTATTCGGCGCGGGGGCGTGACTATATTGCAGAAATCGAACTTGTCATTCGTCACAACCGGTTAGATCAATACGATCATAGTCAACCCGCCTTGCAATAGAATATTTCTATTCTGTTTTAGAAAAAATCAATTTCACAAATCCATATCAGTTGCCTACGCTGGTCAATGTACGAAGGCGCTTCATGCGCATTTGTACATTGTGTATCGCCACCAATCTATGACTCACGGGAGGAAGAACCATGTCATTGAAAGGCAGCAGAACTGAAGAAAATTTGAAAGCCGCATTTGCAGGCGAGTCTCAAGCCAACCGTCGTTACCTTTACTTTGCCGCCAAGGCAGACGTTGAAGGCTACAACGATGTCGCGGCCGTATTCCGCTCAACCGCAGAAGGCGAAACTGGCCACGCTCACGGCCATCTCGAGTACCTTGAAGAAGTCGGCGATCCAGCGACCGGGCTGCCGATTGGCAGCACGCGAGACAATCTGAAAGCGGCCATTGCCGGAGAAACACACGAATACACGGATATGTATCCCGGTATGGCGAAAACGGCTCGAGAAGAAGGCTTTGACGAAATTGCCGATTGGTTTGAAACCCTCGCCAAAGCGGAACGTTCTCATGCAAACCGCTTCCAGAAAGCACTTGATGCACTCGAAGACTAAAAGTGCTTTGTCCCGGTGCCTAACTAAGGCATCGGGCTTTCACTAACCCTGGAGGAAATGGCATGAGCAAGCGTCAAGAAGGTGGACTACAAGCGCCGACACGACATCCGATCGACTGGCAAAATCCAGAGTTTTATGACGAAACTAAATTAAATGAGGAACTGGAGCGCGTTTTCGACATATGCCATGGCTGTCGTCGATGCGTGAGCCTTTGTGAAACCTTTCCCACCCTCTTTGATCTTGTGGACAATTCGGAAACGATGGAGGTCGATGGCGTTGCCAAGTCCGACTACCACAAAGTGGTCGAGCAATGTTACCTATGCGACCTCTGTTATTTAACCAAATGTCCGTACGTGCCACCACACGAATGGAATGTCGACTTCCCACATTTGATGCTACGTGCCAAAGCGGTCAAATTTAAAAAACAGGGCGCTTCATTGCGTGATAAATTGCTATCAAGCACCGATAATGTCGGCAAACTTGCAACCATTCCTGTCGTAGTCGACATGGTCAATGCTGCCAATCGAACACCGAGTGTTCGTAAAGTCATGGAAAAGACGATTGGCGTGCATACCAAAGCCCGTCTGCCGCGATATGAGTCTCCCCCACTTCGCCGTCGTATCCAAAACGATTTAGGTGACCGCGCCGTTCCAGCTGGCCGCACCTCAGGCAAAGTTGTACTTTTCTCAACCTGTTACGCCAACTATAACAACCCGAGCATCGGTGAAGATCTGGTTGCCGTACTTCGCCACAACAATATCCCGGTCAGATTGCCAGACGAAGAACGATGTTGCGGCATGCCAAAACTTGAATTGGGTGATCTGGAAAGTGTGGCCAAAGCTAAGGAAATCAACGTTCCAGAATTGGTCAAGTGGATCGAACAAGGATGGGACATCATAGCGCCCGTGCCTTCTTGTGTGCTCATGTTCAAACAGGAGCTGCCATTAATGTTCCCGGATGATCCAGATGTGGCCAAGGTGCGTGATCATATTTACGACCCATTCGAGTACCTGATGCTTCGTCACAAGCATGGCAAGTTAAACACTGAGTTTCGTCATTCACTGGGGAAAGTGGCCTATCATGCCCCATGTCATCAGCGAGTGCAGAGAATCGGGCCAAAGACAATGGAATTCCTGCAACTCGTGCCAGACACCGAGATCATCAATATTGAACGCTGTTCAGGTCATGATGGCACCTATGCGGTGAAACGTGAATTCCACGACAATGCTATGAAAATCGGCCGACCAGTCTTCCGCAAAATCAAGCAAGCAGCGCCTGATCACTACTGTAGCGACTGTGCGATGGCCGCCGAGCATATCGCAAATGGCTTAGGGGATGGATCGGAGCCCAAACATCCGATTCAATTGGCGCGCCAAGCTTATGGTATCTGAACAGCTGGAGGAAAAACAAAATGGCTAAGAAGATTGAACGTCACGACCTGATGACACTAGAAGAGTATGCGCAAAAACGTTCAGAGTTCCGTCAAAAAGCGCTTGCCCATAAGCGGTCACGAATGCTGGCGATTGGGCCAAATGCCACTTTGTTTTTTGAAGATCGGCTGACCATCCAATACCAAGTGCAAGAGATGCTCCGTATTGAGAAGTTATTCGAACCGAAAGATATCGAAGATGAGCTTGCGGCTTATAACCCACTCATTCCAGATGGGCACAATTGGAAAGCCACGTTCATGCTTGAGTTTGAGGACGAGCAGGAGCGGCGCGCACAGCTTCGGCAACTTGTTGGTATAGAGTCAAAAATCTGGGCGCAAATCGGTGAGAATGACAAAATTTTTGCCATCGCCAATGAAGACCTCGAAAGAAGTACGGATGAAAAAACGTCCGCCGTACACTTTTTACGGTTTGAACTTTCCGATAAAGATATTGCCGATCTTAAGTCCGGCGCTTCCCTTGCCTTTGGTATAGCGCACCCAAACTACAACGCAATCGTGGCTCCTGTACCAGAAACCCTTAAGCAACAGCTTATGAAAGATCTCAATGCAGGCTGATGGTTTTCCATGCACTTAAGGTAAAAAAAAGCGACAGAGCATGGCGCGCCAAACATCATGGCGCGCCTAGTCTCATAAGAGCAATTATTGACTCACAACCACATCTAATCGGTAGTGCTTTTTGCTTCGTTTGGAAATTCCTTACGGAACAGACGCCAATAATCTTGAACTGTCTGACGCATTTCCTTACGCAACAGCATGAGTCCAAACAAGTTGGGAATAGTGCTCATGGCAATGGCCACCGCAGACAAATTCCAGACCAGTTTCGTATCCGCGAACGCTGCCACGAAAAACGCCAGGACGTAAAGAATTCGGTATGGCATCACAGCTTGCGGACCGAATAGATAAGTCACTGCGCGATCACCGTAATACGACCAAGCAATCGCTGTGGAAAACGCAAATAGCAGCAAGCCAATGGAAACAATGTACTGCCCCCAGTCCCCAAACAAGCCTTCACTAAAGGCCTTTGCTGTGAGTCGAACCGAATGCAGCAACGACTTACCTTTAAATACCAAGGCGCTATCTTTAACTTGACCATTTTCGACCACGATTTCACCGGTAAACGGTTGGCCATCTCGCCAGACCGTGACATCTTCAGCAAACGAGCGAGAATTTAAAATGGTGTAATCGCCGACAATTGGCCGGCCTTCATTCACAACAATCGTTCCCGTATAGGGTCGCACTTCATCTTGACCAATGCCATTGAAATGCCGATACATAATCTCTCGATGCTCTGGCTGGTTCTCAAAATACTGCCCGGCAACAATCTCCATATCGGCGCGCTGAAACTCATTTTCATATTTCTTTGTCCAGACCCCCGATGACAAAATCACCAATCCCGTCAACGTACAAATGACGATGGTGTCAATAAAAGGCTCCAGAATGGAAACCATGCCCTCAGACACAGGCTCGTGCGCTTTGGCCGCTGCGTGCGCAATCGGTGCTGATCCCTGACCGGCTTCGTTCGAAAACAACCCTCGTGCTACCCCTTTGCTCCATGCATAAGAAACACTGGCACCAAGAAACCCACCTGTTGCCGCACTTCCTGTGAACAAATCACCAAAAATACGCGCAAACGAGGGCAAGATATTCTCGGCATTGGCGATAATGACAGCCATACCACCAATAAAGTAGAAAAGCGCCATGAAAGGCACGATGGCCTCGGTCACACGCGCAATCCTCCGAATGCCACCGACAATCACCATGCCAAGAAGCACAGC
>RFGJ01000199.1 GCA_003696665.1 Gammaproteobacteria bacterium
AATATAATAACGGCCGTCCGGCGTGATGAGCGCATCGTAGGGCTGCCGACCCACGTGTTGAAACTGGCTCACGCGGTATTTTCCTGACGCTTCCATTTGGATACGCCATATGGCGCCAGCCTCAAAGAGTGCCACCCAGAATTTATTGTCGGGGGCATCGACCAGACCAACGGTTTTTGATGGCTGACCCACCAATTTTTCCGACTCAATGTCAGCAACGAGGGCAAGTGTGTTCGCGTCGAAAATCTTGACGCCACCGGGCTGGTAGTTTGATACCGCGACCCATTGGCCGTCTTGTGAGATTGCGCCGCCAATAGCGTTGCCCGATTGGACAATCCGCTTGTCGATGCGACATCTGGTCAAGTCAAGTTTGCTCAGACCGCCATCGCGGCCAAAAACAAACGCAAATCGCTCATCTGGAGAAAACACAACGGATGCGTGTGACAAATCACCAAAACCTTTGACGCGACACACAACTTTATGCTGAATTCGGTCGACCACAGCCACCTGACCAATAGTGCGCTCAATGACCACCCCAAGCCCTCCGGTGGCGACGATTTCCTGAGCGTGAGAAAAACGTGCCTGGTAAACGGATATCAGTATCAGTAACCACCAAGTTATTTTTGCCATTGTTCAGTCCTCAACACTTTGATCAGCCAGCGGATTTCCTCGTCGTTAAGAAAATTCCGCCAGGGCGGCATGGCTGTTCCCTCACGGCCATTGGCGATTGTGTCGTATAGCAACTCATCAGGCTTTGTTGCTAATGCTTTTGCGCGTAGAGAAGGGCCAAGCCCTCCATTTAACTGGCCACCGTGGCATGACCCACAGTCATCCCGTAGTAGGTTGATGAGCGATGCTTGCCGTTCCGCTACCGGTGCTGCTTGAACCATGATTGGGAGGAGTAGAAAAGCCAGCCAGCGCATGCGCGAAATCCCTAGCCGTTTCTTGTGCTTGTTGGAATGCTAGCGTGGACCGCCTAACAGGACATTGATCGAGCGCAAGCCTAGGCCGAAACCAAACGATAGACAAAAACAATCAATATATACAATATATCAATTTGATGAATTTATGTGATTCGGACTAAACTGACCCTGCGTGTTTCAAATCAACGTTAATCAGGAGAAAGTTTCAATGAAAGAAGGTCAGCAAATACCCCAAGTGGCGTTGCCAGTTCGTACGGATGAAGGCTGGACAAGTATCGATACCTATGCGTTTTGTCGAGGCAAAAATGTTGTGATCTTCGGGTTGCCGGGCGCCTTTACACCGACGTGTTCGTCGTCACACTTGCCGAGATACGACGAATTGGCGCCCTTGTTTTATCAACTTGGCATTGATGCGATCGTTTGTGTCTCGGTCAATGACACCTTTGTGATGAATGCTTGGGCGCAAGATCAAAAGGTTAAACATGTCGTCATGTGGCCGGATGGTAATGGCGAATTTTCGAAAGCTATGGGGATGCTAGAGGACAAACGGCAGATTGGTTTTGGTGACCGAAGCTGGCGATATTCCATGCTAGTGCGCGATGGCGTGATAGAAAAGATGTTTGTCGAGCCAAAAGTAGAAGGGGATCCGTACCAGGTGTCAGATGCCGATACCATGCTGAAGTATTTGCAGCCCGATGTTGAAATCCCAGAACCCATTCTGCTTTATATCCGGCCGGGTTGTCCGTTCTGTAAGCGTGCCGAAGCAGCGCTGGATGAAGCTGGTTTGAACTACCAGACTGAAGTGGTTGGTCAAGACATCACGCCTTATGGACTCGAAGCTGTGGCCGGTAAGCGCAGCACTCCACAAGTATTTGTGGGAGGCAAACACATTGGAGGCAGTGATGAGCTGCTGAAATGGTTGGCTGAGCGAGGTGAATGAGCTGGCACGGCATCGATCGCGATGCCGAGCCGATAGCAATTGATTGCCTATCTTTGGTGCCGGTGTTATCGGTGCCGGTGTTATTAAGCGTGTGGCCATTTCCAAACCGATAGAAAAGCCTGAAGGCATGACGACAGACATATGTGTCCGACGTTAGGATAGCGGGACTACTTCTATTTCTTGCAGTACGATTCACCTTCTTGACTCAAGCTTCATGACTGTGTGAGTTGGAAAGAAGTGGCCGCAATGGGGCAATTCCTATTTTCGTTTGCCCCTGGTTGAACGCTTTGCTTATAATCGCATTAGGCCGCCTGGAAGGCGGCCGTTCATCATGTTCAATCAACAAATGAGGATACATCATAATGAAAAAATTGTTGTTGAGTTCTGCCATTGCGGGATTAGTGTCTTTGGGGCTTGGTCAAGCACAGGCGCGTGACTTTGCAGACATCTATACCGAATGTGGTTTGGGAGCGATGATTGCGCCAAACAACGCTGCGGTCGCTGCTGTGACCAATGTCACGTGGGACTTGGGAACGACTGCGATCTCGTCGAACGTTTCTTCACCGGATACTTGCCGTGGCGGACAAGCAAAAACAGCGGCTTTTATCTTTAAAAGCTATGAACAATTAGAAGCTGACATTGCTAAGGGTCAGGGCAGCTATTTGGCTCAGCTTGTTGAGCTGACGGGGGCGGATGACGAAGCACAGTTCATCGCGCAATTGCGCAAGGCATTCGCTGATCTTGCATCAGGAAATGACTATGCCGAAATGAATCGTTTCGACAAGGCGCAAGCGCTGTATGAAATGGTTCAAAAGGCCAGTGCATAATCAAATCATGCACCTTTTTGCTAAAGCCCCTTTGCTGGGGCTTTTTCTTTGCTGTTTGAGCGCGGTTTCTCTGGCGGAGGGAGGGGCTGCACAACTGACAGCAACCCATTGGCGACATTTGGCAAGTGACCCTGAATGGTTGCGCCTACTTCGTTATGAAAACGGCGCGAGCACAGTTGTCGATGCTGATTTCTTTGTTTCGAGGCAGGGAAGAAACAATGCGTTAGCAGAACTCCGAGCTGTCGTTGAAGCCGCGGATATGCCGTCTTCCGGCTTAGCAGATAGTCATCCTCGTTGTCGTTTTCCGGCGCGCTATTGGTGGTTGTCTCGTCCACTTAATCGCCCAGATTGGAAAGAAATTCCTGCCTTTTGCCAAAAATTACGGCGATGGCCAGTATTGCTGCAAGCCAAAAGTGTGAGCGTGGTCTATGTCGCTGGATACCTTGGCAATCCGGCCTCGGTTTTCGGACATGCATTTCTCAAAATCAATACCGGCAGAGAGGACGCTTTGCTCGATCAGACAATCAATTATGGGGCACTGATCCCACCCAAAGAATCGACAGTCATGTATGTGTATCGCGGCTTAACCGGAGGCTATCTGGCAGGCTTTTCAGATCGCTATTACTTCACACAAGACATGACCTACTCCAATACCGAATTTCGCGACATGTGGGATTATGAGTTGATGCTGGCGCCTCAACAACTCAGGTTCTTGCTCTACCATCTTTGGGAACTGATAGGAAAAAAGCAACAGTATTTTTTTCTCACGCGAAATTGTGCCTATGAACTTGGTCGTGTTTTGAATGTTGTTTTTGCTGATGAGGTTGTGGATAAACCAAGTGTGTGGTTTGCGCCAGTTGAGTTGTTTGAGACCCTCAAAATTTTGAATGACGAAAGGGCAAGACTGCGCCAAGCGGTGATCGGTCAGATTTCCTTCAAGCCATCGTGGGAGCGAAGACTTTACGAATCCTATCGGATAATGCCGCCAAAGCTAAAAAAGATCGCCATTCGATTGGCCAGTCTGCCAACAAAAAAATGGGATAGCCTTTTGTCGTCGCTTGACCCCAACGAGCAGTTAGTGGTCTTGGATTTTGCTGTCGCGGTGTCTTATTTTCGATACATGAAGGACTTTCCAGACGTTGCCCAGGCGGTCAAGAGACGCCATCAGCAAGTTATCGTGAAACGCTTACAATATCCGCGCAGTCAGCCAGTTCGGGCAGCGCAAAAACAAATACCGCCACCGCCAACTGAGCAGGCCCCGCCGAGATATGTAGGTTTGGGATTGGGTAATGATGGAGCGTTGGAGGTTTCATTTTCACCCTTTTCCCAGAACAGCACGGGACTCAATGATCTCGAAGGCAACGCACTGGTCGTGGCAGAAGCTCGACTGAATTCGGACAACGGTAAGTTGCAATCGATGGATTTCATTCGCATCCGAAAGTTAGCAAGAAGTGATCTGCCGCTTGACGACTTTGATTCATGGTCGTGGCGAGTTCGACTTGGCACCGAAAGGCAAAGTGGCGTGAATGAGTCATCCTTGAAACTATTTGGGGCTTTTTCGTTAGGCAAGAGTTATCGATTTTGGGGACAAACTTGGAGCCTTATGGCAGATGTGACTGCATCGGAAGCTGGTGCTGTGGCGTTGGCGCCCAGAGTGGAAGTGTTTGGTGCTCTGACTTCACGTCTTAAATTTTTGGTGGAGGGTACCTATGCGGCGGGCTGGAACGAAACACGGCAGTGGCAACTCGAAGCTTCATGGCAATACCACCCAGAAAGACAGTGGTCCATTTATGGCTACTACAAAAAACAAGAGGAACAGGTAGGGATAGCGCTTCGTTATCACTGGTGATGGCGTTTAATCTTTCGTCATGGTCAAGTACAACCGCGGCAATACCTCAGGCAGCTGCTCCGGACGCTGAATAAGGGCATAGTCGGAACGACCAAACAGATAAGGGAGATAATCTTCGGCTTCCTTATCGATTGTCACGCAAAAGACATGGAGCCCTTTTCTACGCGCCTCCAAGATGGCTTGGCGTGTGTCTTCGATGCCGTAGCGACCCTCGTATCGGTCCAAATCATTCGGTTTCCCGTCAGTGAGTACCAATAGCAGCCGCCGCTTTTCTTCACGTTTCAGCAGCAATTGGCTGGCGTGCCGGATGGCGGCGCCAAGCCGTGTGTAATAGCCTGGTTGCAAGCTAAGGATACGCGGCAGGCTGGATGTGCGGCTATCGAAGTCCTTAATCCGAATAAAATTGACAAGCTCATTGCGCTTCGACCAAAAGCCAGCGAAGGCGTGAGGATCCCCTAGTTTGGTGAGTGCTTCGTCAAGCACGATGAGACTTTGTTTTAGGGTGTCAATGACCCGCCGTTCGCTGTCAATCCAGGTGTCCGTTGACAGCGAAAGATCAGCCAAGACAAAAGTGGCCGAGTCGCGGTGCGTTCGCCTTTGTCGTATGTATAGTTTCGGCGCAGCGATGCGATGTGCGTAGCTTTCAGCATAAAAATCTTGCCATGCGACAAGGTCTATTTCCTCACCGTCTTGCTGGTTTCTGAGCTTAATATTTTCCGGAATAAATGCGCGTAATTGCCGATTCACCTTGGCGAAAATAGGTCGAAGTTCATCAATGCTATGCTCGGTCACTGCGTCAGCGATGGTTTCAACCAGACGAACTTGTCCATCAATAAGTTGCTTTTTGCGGTAGTCCCACTCGGGCAGCAAAATACCATCTTTTTGATGAAGGCCATGTGCTTGCTCGGCCGGCAGGTCTAAATCCATTTTCAGGCGTCCGCTTCCTGCTTCCGTTTGGGTGACGGCAATTTCATCGAGATCGTCGGCGATGGCCTCTAAATTCTCGTCTTGCTCTTCGTCTTGTCCACGGCTGAGCGAGGCATATTCTGCGCGGGAAAATATTGTTTCGAATCGATAAAGCATAATCCCGTGCTTATCGTTAGGACGGGCAACGCGTTTACCTTTGCGCCTTTTTTTTGAAGATTCATTTGTCTGAGCACGGTTGCCGGAGCCTTTGCTATCTGCCGGTAATGGTCCGTCTATTTCCGCTTCATCAGCCTCCAATGTCGTTCGGCGTGGCCATATTTGAACGGGATAGGCGAGCTCGCTTTCCCGAAGTTGGCCGGGAAGTTCCGGCGAGAGGAGCTGTTGCGCGAGCGTATTCTCCTTTTCTATGAGGCTGGGGGGCAACGTCTGCTTAAGTCGGACGTCACAGTAGGCACGCACCATGGCTTGGTAACGACCCGTTAAGCCAGGCCAGTGAAGGAGCACCTTGTTTGTCCGTGCCAGCATATCCTCGACATAGTCATCGGCACTTTGGCCCACAGTACTGAGCAGGCAAAGCCATAAATACGCAAAGCGATTGTGTTCTGAGTCAGGCATCCAATCAATGCGGCCAGGTAGTGCCAACACTTCGCCATCTTGATAGGCTAGGGTGAAGCGATTGCCGATGCCAGCGAGCTTTTGACGCCAATTACGATAACAATTGACCGTGATGGGCGCCGCTTCGGCAATTCTTAACTGTTGATCGCCACCGAATGCCCGAAATGCGACAGCCAAGTGATGCCGGACCGTGTCGAGCGAGACCTCAGCATCGGCGTAGCCGGTACGTGCCTGCTTACGTATCCAATCATCCCACCACTTGCCGACAACTTCCTCCATGTCAGTGCAGCTCCTCTTTGTGCCATTTTGCCCACCACCACAGGGCAACAAGTATAAAGAGGCTATGGACAAGCGTGAAATAGGTGATCAGTACGGCAAGTTTGCCGGCTGTGTCGAACCATGGACCAAACCACACGGCAGCGGAAACACCAAATAGAAGGACAAATGCAAGGACATTCAAAACAATGGATATCCGTGCGGCGTGCAGTGGTTGGCTGAGATTCAGGCGCTTGGCTTGCATATAGCGTTTTAACAGTATCACGAAACTGAACCCTGGCAGCAAAGTCAGGTTCAGTAAAGACCAAACGCCAATAGTTGAAGCCCGTAACGGCTTATCCGCCGAATGTGGCATAAATGACCTCCATCAGCCCTTCGATGGTCGTCTCATCATCGGTGAGCGGTTCAACGAGGGCAGCACGACAGGCAAGAATGGGATCGAATCCCTTTTTGATGAGCCTTGCCACATACACAAGTAAGCGTGTGCTCGCCCCTTCTTCGAGATCTACATTTTTCAAACGTCGCAACGCATGACCAAGTTCGACGATCCGCGCTGCCCTAGAGACATCAATACCGGATTCAGTGACGACCACTTCAATTTCTTTGTCTTTGTCAAGGTAGTCGAAACGAATGGCGACAAAGCGTTGTCGTGTTGATGGCTTTAGACCTTTCATGATGTTCTGGTAGCCCGGGTTATAGGAGACCACCAACATAAACTCATCTGGTGCGTGCAACACTTCGCCGGTGCGTTCCAGGGGCAAGATGCGCCGATCGTCAGTCAGCGGGTGGATGACAACGGTTGTGTCTTTACGCGCTTCAATGATTTCGTCAAGATAGCAAATGCCTCCATCTCGTACAGCGCTTGTAAGAGGACCATCCTGCCAATAGGTTTCCCCGGCGCCGATAAGATGTCGACCAGTCAGATCGGCGGCAGTGAGATCGTCGTGACAGGCCACGGTATACAGCGGCCGTCCGAGCCGACTGGCCATGTGTTCGACAAAACGTGTCTTGCCACATCCTGTCGGTCCCTTGAGTAACACAGGCAGCTGATTTTCGTAGGCGTAGGTAAATAACTCGATTTCGCTGCCACTCGGTAAGTAAAAGGGCAACGATGTGGAATGTGTTTCGTTATGCATGAGCCGACCTCGTTACTAAGGATATGGAGTAGTTTGGGGCCTTTGAATGGAAATTCCATTGACTGCAATCAAAAGGCGGGCCTGTGGCCCGCCTGCTGATAGGTTTCCTGTTAGGCTGTTGCGACTTCAGGCTTCTCCTTGACAAAGAAGCTGACGAGGTAGGCAATCAAGCCGATGAGGAAAACGACACCTGCCGCCTCGCGCAACCAGTAAAAAAGCGACAGTTTTTCTTGTACGACCATGAATGGCTGCGGGTTTTCCGTGTAGCGTTGGAAATAGACCTGCAGCACGCCTGCGGCCGTGAGGAACAGGGTGATGAACACCATGGCCACGGTCATTAACCAAAAGCCCCACATTTCCCAGATTTGTGCAAGTTGGCCGTTCGCGCCAGCACGACCACGCAGCAATGGCATTGCATAGGAAATAATGGTCAATACGATCATGGCGTATGCGCCATAGAAAGCCATGTGTCCATGCGACGCTGTGATTTGTGTGCCGTGCGTGTAATAGTTGACTGGTGCGAGAGTGTGCAAAAAGCCCCAAACACCAGCCCCGAGGAAGGCCATGACAGGACACCCAAGTGCCCACAAGGTGGCAGCTTTGTTCGGATGCTCGCGGCGTCGACGATTCACCATATTGAAGGCGTAGACCACTATAAAGAAGAATGGCAGTGGTTCAAGTGCTGAAAATATGGAACCAAGCCATTGCCAGTAGGCTGGCGTGCCAATCCAATAATAGTGGTGCCCAGTCCCGACGATACCGGTGATAAGTGCCAGTGCGACGATGAGATACACCCACTTTTCGATCACTTCACGGTCGACACCTGTCACCTTGATAAGCACAAAGGCAAGAATTGAGGCGAGAATGAGTTCCCAGACCCCTTCAACCCAGAGATGTACGACCCACCACCAGTAATATTTGTCTTTGACCAAGTTGTCCGGGTTATAGAATGCGAAGAGGAACATCACCGCCAAACCGACCAACCCGGTCATCAATACCATGTTGATAACGGTTTTACGGCCCTTTAATACTGTCATGCCGACGTTGTATAGGAAACCGAGGGCGACCAGCACAATGCCTATTTTGGTGATGGTTGGCTGTTCCAAAAACTCCCGCCCCATAGTCGGCATAAGGTCGTTGCCCGTCAACTTGGCTAATCCGGCGTACGGCACCAACAGATAGCCGAGAATGGTCAGCGCGCCTGCGATCAGAAATACCCAAAACAGGATCATGGCCAGTTTGGGGCTTTCAAGTTCACGTTCAGCTTCTTCGGGGATCAGGTAGTAGGCCGCCCCCATAAAGCCGAACAATAGCCATACAATCAATAAATTGGTGTGCACCATTCGTGCAACGTTGAATGGGATAGCGGGAAAGAGAAAATCTCCCCAAACATATTGCAACCCCATGATTAGGCCAAAGAGCACTTGACCGACGAAGAGCGCTAAGGCCGCGATAAAGTAGGGTTTAGCGACAGCTTGTGACTGATATTTCATGTCAGACTCCTTAACCTTCGATATTGGGTGGCCATTTTTGGGTGTCGATTTCGCTGGTCCACTTCAGGAATGCCACAAGATCGTCGAGCTGTTGCTCGGTCAGATTAAATTGCGGCATTTGACGTCGGCCAGGGACCCCTGTTGGCTGTGCCTTCATCCACGCCTTGATGAACTCTCCGCCACGACGTTTGTAGACGTTACCGAGCTCTGGCGCGAAATAGGCCCCTTCACCCAGAAGGGTATGGCAGCCAATACAGTTGTTTTCTTCCCAAACCAACTTGCCGCGGGCAACCGCCGCTGTCAGATTTTCACGATGGTCAGCCTGTGGCAGTCGATTGGTGGTGTCAAACGTCAAACCGAGAAACAATAGGATGAAGAAAAGACTTCCTCCGTAGTAAATGTTTCGAGCGGTTGACTTGGTAAACACTTCGCTCATTTTGATTCTCCTATCGTGCCATCTGAAAGTGACGGACTCACGATACTGTCTGGCCCCTGTCGGCTCCTTGATTAGGGTCAAGATAACCATCTCGACAGACCGAACTTGATGCATGTCAAGGAATGTCCCTAGAGATTGCGGATCATGAGCAAGCGACGGTAGTTACACCGATCATGAACGAGAGGAGAACACCATGAAGAAACGACTGACGATGGTATTGGCCGCGATGGCAATCGCAGGTATGCCGCTGTGGTCGGCTGATACCGCAAAGCATCCTGACAAAACGCAGCAAGCCTATGAAGGCGCACCTTCGCCTGTGAAGGATGTCAAGCGTGTCATCACACCGGGCGCGCCCGATATGACTCAGGCAGAATTTGATGAGGCACGCCAGATCTATTTCGAACGTTGCGCTGGCTGCCACGGTGTTCTGCGGAAAGGGGCAACGGGTAAACCATTGACTCCTGACATTACGCAGAAAAAAGGAACCGCTTATCTAAAGGCATTTATCACCTATGGATCGCCCGCTGGCATGCCAAACTGGGGAACGTCTGGCGAACTCACCGAGCGGCAAATTGATATTATGGCGCGTTTCCTGCAGCACGAACCGCCGTTGCCGCCGGAATGGGGTATGAAAGAAATGATGGCCAGCTGGAAGCAGTTCGTGCCGGTCTCCAAGCGCCCTAAAAAGAAAGAGAATCCATACAATATCGAAAACATCATGGGTGTCACTCTGCGTGATGCCGGGCAAGTAGCCCTGATCGATGGAGACAGCAAAAAAATTATTAATATTGTCAAGACAGGCTACGCGGTCCATATTTCTCGTCCCTCTAAATCAGGACGCTACCTCTTCACCATTGGACGCGATGCCAAAGTCTCCATGATCGACCTGTGGATGAAAAAGCCTGACGTGGTTGCCGAAATCAAAATCGGCCTTGAAGCCCGTTCGGTGGAAACTTCCAAATACAAAGGTTGGGACGATAAATACGCCATGGCCGGTGCCTACTGGCCGCCGCATTATGTGCTGATGGAAGGCGACACACTCAAGCCTTTAAAAATCGTCAGCACTCGCGGCTACACGGTTGATACTCAGGAATACCATCCTGAACCACGTGTCGCGGCGATTGTGGCGTCGCATCAACATCCGGAGTTTATTGTCAATGTCAAAGAAATTGGCAAGATTTTGCTGGTCGATTATTCCGACATTGAGAACCTTAAGGTGACCACTGTTGGTGCTGCACGCTTCCTGCACGACGGCGGTTGGGACCGGACGCAACGCTATTTCCTCACCGCTGCGAATAAGTCCAACAAAATTGCCGTGCTGGACTCGAAGACTCGTAAACTTACAGCCTTGATTGAAGTCGGTAAAATCCCGCATCCAGGACGTGGTGCGAACTTTATCGATCCTAAATATGGTCCGGTGTGGGCAACAGGCCACTTGGGTGATGACACCATTGCCGTCATTGGTACTGATCCGGTCAAGCACAAGCAATATGCTTGGAAGGTGGTTCGCACACTGAAGACACAAGGTGGTGGTAACCTCTTCATCAAAACGCACCCGAAATCTCGCAACCTGTGGTTCGATAACCCCCTTAATCCCACGGCAAAAGTAGCACAATCTGTGGGCGTGTATGATATCAACCACCTTGAGAAAGGCTTCGAAGTCTTGCCAATTGCAGAATGGGCAGACTTGGGCGAAGGGCCAAAA
>RFGJ01000200.1 GCA_003696665.1 Gammaproteobacteria bacterium
ATACTCTTCATACCTACATATACAAGAGAGATAAGACAATATGTCAAGCAACTTGCCCAAGCAAATGATACGTTGCTTGACATAATACATACTCCTACCTCAATCCACCGCATCGTCCAAAGTACTCAAGCAAATGATAGTACAGGCGCGTTAGCGCCATCTCCAGGTGCGAGCGAAGCGTAGCACCACACCTCTCCTCTTGGTATTCATCCCCCTTAGCTGGAAAAAAAGAAGAGCATCCCTATATTAGGGACACTCTCTTTAGTGCTTAGAAGGGTGCAGCTTCGCTTTGTGCATCCACTGCTTCGGACTCTTCGGCTTGAGCCTTACGAGGAGCTCCGATTAAGCGAATGCTTTCTGCTATAAGCTTCACTCGGCTTCGATTCTGGCCTTCTTGGTTGGTATATGTTTCAGTTACCAACTGACCAGAGATCCAAACCTCTTTGCCCTTCTTTAAGTACTGAGCTAAGCCAGGTGTATTCCAACGATCTACGTCAACGAACAGCTTTTGCTGCTCTCCGTTGATGTTCTTATGATTTGTTGGAAACGCTACTCGTACGTGAAGTACGCTCTTACCTGTCTTGGTCTCATTTACTGTGGCATCGGTTACACAATAACCTACACCACTAAACATCTGAGATCCAAATGCTCGATTGTTGTTTGTTTGCTCTTGTGACATTGTTACCTCCTTAGGTGTTGTATTTGAACTGACAGAGCGATCAGTTCATAATTAACCAAATGATTTGTGGAGTGGAATAGCAATATGAGAGGGGTTTCGGTCAGATATACCAGATGAGAATACGGTTTATACTACGATGTGTCTCATCCAGCTATCCGACCTGGTTATCCCTATGGAGAGCCACTTATATGCCTCTTGGATATCTACACCGATTAGTTCTTCTGCAAATATCGATGGTGTTCTATACAGAAGTAGCGGTGTATTAGAAGCTGCTACACCTATCAGATAGGTGTTCTCTATGGCTCCTGTTATGTTGTTTATTCCACTTATGGTGGCCTTCTTTACAGGTACAACAATCCTTTCTACACCCACCATGTCTATGTCTCTTATAGAGACAGCATACCATGGCTGGTGGAATGGTTGCTTGAATACCTTGAGTCCTTTGCTTGTGAAAGACACCATTGTCCTTTTCTCCATATCAGAGCTACTTGTGTGTACTTCCTCAAAGCTAATAGGACAGACCACCTTTCTTGGTTGCTCCAGTACCACAGTCTTTGGCTCTCTGACTGTGGCGCTGAGGATCTCTTCCGTTTTCATTTTCCTTTCCAAAGAGAAGGGGATTACTCCCCTTGAATGTGATGATGGCTGTTAGGTTTGCTCTCTTTGTTAGTCTCTTTCATACCAGCTGCTACGGCTTTAGCACCATCGACTAAGCCTTTTACGGCACCACCAATCATTGCAGTAGCACCGAAGGCAGCGATATACAGAGAGTTGGTAGCTGTTCCTAGTACTCTGGCAGCACCTTCCTCTACCTTCTCTTGCATCTCAGGTGAGGTGGCTTTCTCTGCCAGTTTCTTGCCATCTTGGATTAACTCTTTCAACTTCTTCATTATTGTTACCTCCTTTGAATGAAGTTTCATAAATAACCAAATATATGTTGGTTATGGGCAAGTAATATCGGTAAGGGAAAAGATAGGACATTACGTCCTATCTAAGTTCCTTCTAGTTATCCTGTTTACTATTAAGCTGGTTAGTAGCAGGACAACTAGGAAGGTAAGCTGTAGTG
>RFGJ01000201.1 GCA_003696665.1 Gammaproteobacteria bacterium
CGCGTGAAATGCACTTAGATCAACAATGGGTTCATTGCCATTATGCCCAAGAGCTTGAGAACGATCTGGTCAATCCTGATCAATAAATAGCTATGTTACAATTCGAACGGTTTTCCACTCACAACAAATAAGGATAAGTCTTATGGGTTTTCTGCAAGGTAAACGCATTCTTATCATCGGACTTGCCAGCCCTCGTTCTATTGCCGCTGGTGTTGCCGAGGCGATGCACCGCGAAGGGGCGGAGCTCGCGTTCAACTACCAAAACGACAAGTTGAAACCGCGCGTGGAAGAAATGGCGGCTGGCTGGGGTTCGAAGTTAGTTTTTCCGTGTGACTTGAGTTCGGATGACAGCATTGCTGCGTTATTCGCTGAACTGAAAAAACACTGGCCGAAGATTGACGGAATCGTACATTCTGCGGCCTTTGCGCCAGCGGGCCAGCTTGATGGCGACTATCTGGACTGTGTCACGCGTGAGGGCTTTCAAATTGCGCACGACATCAGTTCATATAGCTTTGCGGCACTGGCCAAAGAAGCTCGTCCAATGTTAAGCGACAATGCGGCACTGGTCACCATGTCCTATTTGGGCGCAGAACGTGCCTTACCGAATTATAACGTGATGGGCGTTGCCAAAGCGTCACTCGAAGCCAATATGCGCTATATGGCGGCAAGCCTCGGAAAACAGGGCGTGCGCGTGAACGCCATCTCAGCAGGCCCTATTCGTACATTGGCGGCATCAGGCGTAAAAAGCTTTCGAAAAATGTTGTCCTATTACGAAGCAGCAACACCTTTGCGCAGAAATGTTACCCAGCTTGACGTAGGCAATGTGGCTGCGTTCCTGTGTTCGGATTTGGCGGGCGGCATTACCGGTGAGGTCATTCATGTCGATAATGGCTTCTTCATCACCGCCATGCCTGAGAACGAACTTGATAACTAGAAACGTAAACAACAAAAAACCGGACAATGTCCGGTTTTTTGTTGTTTGCCCTTTCTCTTAACGCTTAGAGAACTGCGGGCGGCGACGTGCCTTGTGCAGGCCAACTTTCTTCCGCTCGACTTCACGCGCATCACGTGTGACGTAACCCGCTTTGCGCAACTCTGGACGCAGCGACTCGTCATAGGCCAACAATGCGCGCGTAATGCCATGGCGAATGGCACCAGCTTGACCTGTCGGTCCACCACCTTTAACCGTGATCTTGAGGTCTACCGATTCGGTCAACCCTGTCAGTTCTAATGGTTGCTTGACAACCATCCGGGCCGTTTCACGGCCAAAGTACTCTTCCAGACTACGATCATTAATGGTGATTTTCCCACTTCCACGGGTCAAGAACACCCGCGCAGTCGAACTCTTGCGACGTCCCGTTCCGTAATATTGTTCTACAGCCATCGTACCCTTCTCCTCAGATGTCCAGCGGCTTCGGCTGCTGGGCGTGATGCTTGTGTTCCGGACCAGCGTAAATTTTCAATTTACGGAACATTGCCCGACCCAACGGATTCTTTGGCAACATGCCTTTCACCGCATTGGCGATCACCCGCTCAGGCGCTTTTTCGATCAATTTTTCAAAAGAGATCGACTTCAATCCTCCAGGGTAACCTGTATGACGGTGATAAATTTTGTCTTTCGCCTTGTTGCCCGTGACCACGACTTTCTCTGCGTTGATGACAACAATGTAGTCACCAGTGTCCACATGCGGTGTGTACTCTGGCTTATGCTTGCCACGCAGACGACGTGCGATTTCGGAGGCAAGGCGACCCAAAGTTTTGCCGGTCGCATCAACGACATACCAGTCGCGCTTTACAGTTTCCGGCTTAGCACTAAAGGTTTTCATCTTTTCGCTCCACCTCAGGCCCTCTTTGATTGGGGCCCAAACACATATTTCGAGAAGGCGCGCATTCTACCTAAGAACGCAACATCTCGCAAGGTTTTGTCCCTATCCTGCGCATCACAGCAAACACAGAGTTCGTTTCCCAACACAATGCGCTGATGACGGCATTTTGCCACGCGCTTGCTGTCAATCGCCGCATTGTTGTCGTCCCCCAGCTTGGCAAGGCACGTTCGCCAAGCGGGCATCGTGGATTAAAACGGGATATCATCATCGTCAAAGCTTGGCTCAGCAGGTGGTTCCGGCTGAGCAGGCGCACGACTTGCTGCTGGCTGACTCGATGGCGCTGCAGATGTCTCATAGGATGCCGCACCGCCGCCCGAGCGAGAATCCAGCATTTGCAACTCATCCGCCACAATTTCCGTGGTGTACCGGTCTTGACCACTTTGGTCTTGCCATTTTCGTGTTTGCAGTCGCCCTTCAATATAGATTTTCGAGCCTTTGCGCAGATATTCACCAGCAATTTCGGCCAGTCGCCGATACAAAACCACACGGTGCCACTCGGTGCGTTCCATGGGTTCGCCGGTTTGACGATCCTTCCACGTCTCACTGGTCGCCACTGTAATATTGGCAACCGCTGTACCATTCGGCATATATCGAACTTCCGGGTCCCGTCCCAAATTACCAATTAAGATGACTTTATTGACGCCACGTGCCGCCATTTTTGCTTTCCCATTTTTTGTTTCATGGACAGTTGATTGTAACTTAGGCTTTCAGGAATCACTACGGCTAATTGCAATCTAGACCGAGAACATCATTGATAAGCCCTCGCGACGGATGAAAAACACCCTGTTCGCCGAGCTTGATGGCTGCCAATGAAACACCCTAATTAACCGTTCGTGGGGCCACGCAAACCAATGGTGCTGAGTAAACAGAGCACCAGCAACAACGCAACTATGGCTAGGTTGCCATGGCTGACTTGCCGTTGTAGCAACCAGCCTGCACTCGTCGCCCCAGTAAAAGCCCCGACAAACTGCCCAGTGGAATAAACGCCCAATGCAGTTCCTTTCAGTGCCTGCGGCGCAATTCTCGATAAAAGACTGGGTAACAGTGACTCAAGGAGATTGAAACCAAGGAAAAATACTGCCAACCCAACCACGACCGCGGTCGCAGTTTGCGATCCCATAAGCCATACCACAACACCACCAAGGACGAACATCAATCCCAATTGCAAAACACGCACATGGCGACGGCGTTTTTCCGCCGAAATCATCAATGGCAGCATGCATAGAAAACTACCCACCATGACCGGCGCATAAACCCAAGCGAGGTGGTCTCGCTGAAATCCAGCGGCCACGAGATCCTGTGGGATGCTCACGAAAATCGCACTTAAGGAGAAATGCAAGACAAAGATGGCGAAATTCAGGCGACGCAACTGACCATCCGCCATCACCGC
>RFGJ01000202.1 GCA_003696665.1 Gammaproteobacteria bacterium
CGATCAGCCCAGTCATTGATGACGCAACCGGCAGCTCGCATGATCACCACGCCAAGAAAAAATATGACAACGTGTTTGGCATTTGGGTGGCCGTCTCCGGCGATCAGCAGCCCCGTCATTGTGGGCCATAGTAGCAATAATGTGCCAATAGGCCGATCAAAGCGCATCAGCTGCCAATATGGGCGAAGCCGTTCTCTCAGTGTTCGGAGGGTATCTTGAACCATCATTTCAGCGGACACTCCGGAAGAATGGTTTCCTGAACGAGGATCCAGTGCCAGTCAACGGCGAACAGACTGAGCCTTGACCACAAGGGTTCACTACACTCCAGCGAGCTGATTAGGGGATGTTCTGGAGGAAGCGACAAGCTCTGCGCATGCACTCTGAGGGCACCAAGTCGATCGAAAAGTACCGGACCCAATGGTTGATCGCCGAGCTTTTGGAGTGGAGACAAAGCTGGGCGGCGCGCCGCTGGCAGGGCCACCGTACGTCCAAATAGCCACGGTCTGGTGTCACCTAGGAACACCTCTCGTTGCCACAATCGCTGATTGTAAGGTTGTCCCAATATGTTGGCAATGAAGCGAAAAGTGCGGCCGACAAACTCCCTTCGTTGCAGTACTTTAATGCATCGACCGGATTTCTGCTCAAGCTGCTCGGTCATGGAGCCGCTATATTTAAAGAGAGTTGGGACTTGCTCATCGGTCGGCATCGAGTAGCGTTCCAATGCGGCTGACGATTTTGCGTGAGAGCTATGCTAGCATAAACCCACGCATCTCCAAAAAGGCAACGTGAACCATGTGGCGAATCTGGACCTGTCGGGTTTGTGGATTTCAGTACAGTGAACGTGATGGATTGCCGGAAGAAGGGATTCCGCCGGGAACGCGTTGGGAAGATATACCGGACGACTGGGTATGTCCAGATTGTGGAATGGATAAAAGCGCGTTTGATATGGTGGCAGAAGACGCGGGAGAATAGACGATGAAAAGATGGCTCAATGTATTTTGGCTGGTGGGGGCATTGGCTGTGTATGCTGAGGGACCGCCCCAAAAGCAATTTGTGACCCTCGAACCCTACGTGATCACCAACTATGTGAAACCAAACGGCCGTCTTGGATTTGTCAATGCAGAAGTGGTGCTAGTGGTGCTGGGAGCGGAAGATCAGGCCGCACTTGAAGAAAATCTGCCATTGGTCGAAGACTATGTGACGCAAGTCTTGAGTGCCGCGCCGGAAGAGACGTTGCGTGACGTTAAAAAAAGAAATGGTGAATTGCGGCAAAGTGTGCTCTCTGGCTTACAAAAACTATTGGCCGAGGAAGTTGGTCGCCCGTTAGTGCAGGATGTGCTGTTTACCAAATTTCTTGTTCAATAGGAGCCATGATGCCTTTATGGCTTGATTGAAGGCACGTGTGCGTGCGAGACGCAACGGTCTCGTCTTTGACTGAAGGAGATGTCCCGCGCTCGACTCCGCTTCGTGAAAAAATTACTTGCATTGTGAGATAAATGATCATAACTTCAAGAGTTCGTAGGGAAGCGGCCAAATAGGCAAGGACGGGATCGTTAGTTTTCAGCCCTTTGGGTTGTTTTGGGGAATAACAATAATGAAGAGAAAACCTGATCCTTTGCTGGTTCTTGCCGCGATCGTGATTGTTGGTATTTTGACAACCAGTTTGTTTCAGGGAAAAGAAACGCATAGGGTGGAAGAAACGCAATTCGTGGCCGTGGCACAGGGTTAAGTCTCTGTCATACCAGCGCATCATATAAGGCATCGCAGATTGCGATGCCTTTTTTCCAACTGCACCCAGCAAGGTTCAACCGTCGAAGCATAATCAAGTCCTTTGCATTGGGACAATCGAGCGGCCCGGCGCGTCCACATGGTTCACTGTGGGCATCGTAACATAAGCGTCACGGATGTATTGCGCCTGGACAACAGGTTGCTTTCCAGTCAGGTTTTTGCTATAAAGTGCGCCCTTCGATAGCCCGGTCGGTACTATGAAACGGTTCGGGCGGGGTTTGTAGCAGATTGATTGTTTGGAGGCCGTTATGTCCAGAGTGTGCCAAGTTACCGGAAAGCGTCCGGTTACCGGTAATAATGTTTCTCATGCGAACAACAAGACGCGTCGTCGTTTCTTGCCCAATTTGCAAACACATCGTTTCTGGGTCGAAAGTGAGAAACGTTTTGTGAAGCTGCGTGTTTCTGCGAAGGGGATGCGCATCATTGACAAGAAGGGCATTGAAGCAGTTTTGGCCGAGCTGCGTGCCCGCGGCGAAAAAATCTAAGGAGGCAGAACATGCGCGATAAAATCAAGCTTGTATCGACTGCCGGCACAGGTCACTTTTACACCACGACCAAGAACAAGCGCAACATGCCTGGCAAGTTTGAAATCAAGAAATTCGATCCGGTGATTCGTAAGCACGTGATCTACAAGGAAGCCAAAATCAAGTAACTGTTTAGGCCTCCAAAACAGAAAGCCCAGCTCTCTGAGCTGGGCTTTTTTGTGGCTCATAAAGCTTGTCGCACCACAAGATGGCGACTATGCTCATAGA
>RFGJ01000203.1 GCA_003696665.1 Gammaproteobacteria bacterium
AATGATACGCTCAAATGCCAAGCGGCATGCATTGGGAGACCCCGGCATAGCGAAAATCAGTGTGCCGTTGGCCAGTCCAGCCACCGCGCGGGATTGCACTGTGGAGGTGCCAATGTCTTCGTAGGAAAGCTGACGGAAGAGTTCGCCAAAACCATCGACCGTGCGATCAAACAAGGGCGTCAGTGCTTCAGGAGTGTTGTCTCGTTCAGTGAATCCGGTGCCGCCGGTGATCAGTACCACTTGCACGCCATCATCGGCAATCCAGTTCGAGACAATGGCACGCAGTTGGTAGATATCGTCTTTGACGATGGTCCTATCGACCACGCGGTGTCCGGCCGCCAGAGCCGCTTGCTCTAAATAATCGCCCGACGTGTCATTCTCGCGTGTTCTAGTATCCGAGACAGTCAGTACCGCGATGTTGAGCGGTTGGAAAGGCTGCGCTGTTTTATGTCCCATGTTGTTGTCCTCGTCTTGCCAATCGTTGATAAATTTCTTCCCATCGTTCTGGCGTGTTAATGTTTTGGAGCTGTTTTTGTTCGATCTCTGAAACTTTTAGTTCCGTATGGTCAATGTGTTCAAGTAGCGCTTTGAGCGACCGTTTTCTGGGATCTGGCTGTTCTAACAGCCTACGAATCAGTTTTTTGCACTCTGGTGTGACCGATAACAATATGGGCAGCGGAAAACCGCAAAAAATACGGGCTTTCCCTTTCGGGGGACGGGTGCGCAGGCGACGCAGCAATGTCGGGGTCAGCAGCGGCATATCAACCGGAATCACCAGCATTTTGTCTGGTCGCATCTTGTGCATCACAGTCTCAATCGCGCCTAGTGGGCCAAGATTCGGCAGCCTGTCTGGCAGCCAGCCCGGATGTGGTCCACAGATGACCACCTGGGAACATCCAGATTGATACAGCAGTTGCTCCGCATGTTCGGCTTGCGTGAGGCCACTGGGTAGTTTCAGCAGGCTTTTGTCTTGCCCCATACGCCGAGAACGGCCACCTGCGAGTACCACGCCGAGCATGGTTCATCCCCCAATCATGGCCAGTTGTTTGGTCA
>RFGJ01000204.1 GCA_003696665.1 Gammaproteobacteria bacterium
AGCCACTGGTGCAGATCGAGAGTATCGATCATAAAAGGCTCAGTCGAGGAAAGCTGTTCAAAGGATGGCATATCGTGCTCCCATAGTGACAGTGCTCTGAGTTCTTCTTCAAGCGCATGCAACAAGGCGTCCAACTGCTCATAAATCATTCGAAGTCTCCTCGTTTGAACTTCTGCATTTTACGACGAGCATGTTTGTCGGGTTTTCGGTGATCGTGTTGGATAGCAATGGCTGCCATTTTTCGCTCTTCGGCAAGACGGGCTCGGCGTTGTTGGCTTGCTTCAGTTTCTTCATACAAAGTGACAGCCACTTTCGCTGGCCCCCGTTGTTCCGCCAATGCTTTGACAACCACCTCAATTTTTTCAGAGCCTCTTGATATCACAAGCCTATCGCCGGGTCGCACTGTCTTTGCCGGTTTGGCACGGACATCGTTCAGCGTTACCTTCCCGCCTTCGATCGCTTGGCGCGCTAAGGCACGCGTTTTAAAAAAACGTGCTGCCCAAAGCCATTTGTCTAGCCGCACGGCTTCTGGAGAAAATGCTTCAGAATGGTAATTTTTCACTGTCAATTGTGACGGTTTGTGTTAAAAACACATTCCTCAATGATATAGTTAGCAATGGTACGGTGAAATGCTTTTTAAACCAACCGCTAATTGATATGGCATGGATGCGGGTGGAGAAACCTCAAATATAATGATGACAGAAAGTTCGCTGACAAACTATTTTCGCCGATTAGAATTGAGTAAGCTCCTATCCATGTTGACGTGGGTTGGGCTGCTGGTGAGCGCGTGGTTGGCGGCACGATTGGTATGGTCAGTGGTGGAGTGGCAGCAGTGGGCGCCTCCTTCGACGCAAGTGGCATTGCCCACGGGAAAAGCGGTGACAGGACTTCCTGAACTGGATGTGGCGACAATGGCCAGAGACCTGTTTGGTGTGGCGGAACGCAGCACTGAAACTACCACTGAAGAAGTGGTGACCGAAGCCCCGGAGACAGCATTACAGTTACGGTTGCGCGGTGTCTTTGCGAGTAAAGATAAGAAAAAGTCCAATGCGGTGATTGAAAACGAACGCGGCGAGCAAGAAGTTTATTTCATCGGTGACGAGATTGCCGGGCACCGCGGTGTGGTGCTCTATGATGTGCATCCGAATCGCGTCATCTTGAAGCATAATGGTCAGTTTGAAACGCTCACCATGGACGAACAGGTGCTGGATGCGTTGGTGGCCGAACCAGGACAGACGAGTCTGAACGGGGAAAAACCGAAAGGCGCCTATATTGACAAACGCAATAACCAGATGTTGACGCGCAAATTGCAAGCGCTGCGCCAAAAACTCAATGAGGATCCGATGGCACTGGCGCAACTCATCCAGGTGACGCCAGAGCTTAAGGATGGTCAAATGATTGGTGTGAAAGTGGCACCAGGCAAAGATGCGGCCCTGTTTGCTCGGGCGGGCTTACGTCGAAACGATATTATCACCGCCATCAATGGCATTCCCCTGGATGGGCCGCAAGCGGCAATCACGCTGCGTGACACCATCCTCAGTGCGGACGAGTTGACGCTACAAGTCATTCGCGGAAATCAACCGATAACTTTGGTATTTAGTCTCAATGAAAATGCACAAAAAGACATTCCACGACTTCGTTAAATCAGGCTGTCTGACAATTTTGGCCTTGGGCACCTATCTGGTTGGCCCTACGCCACATGCCGGGACAATGTTGTTGCCCATCGCGGCCCAGGCCACGCTCAATATGAAAGAGGCGGAACTGAGTACGTTGATTCAGACCGTGAGCAAATTGACAGGCTATGGTTTTGTACTCGACCCGCGCGTCAACAAAAATTTGCGCGTCACCATTATTTCGCCTCATTTGATGAATGAAGACGAAATCTTTGAAGTCTTCTTGTCGGTGCTCAAGGTCAATGGGATGACCGCGGTGAAAACCGGGCCTGTCTACAAAATCATGATGGAGCAGCAGGCGCGCCAGGACAGTAACCGGGTCGTTACCGGCACGCAGAACGACAATGATACCGATGAATTGATTACGCGTGTGGTCAAACTTAAAAATGTCTCGGCGCAGGAAATGCAGATATTCCTGCGACCATTGATCCGTCAACAGGGCGGGCATATCAGCGCATATCGACCCACGAATGTGCTGGTGATCACCGATTATGCGGCGAATGTCGAGCGGATCATGAAGATCATTGATCAGGTCGATAGAGAGTCGAATCAGGAATTTGAAGTGATCCCGCTTGAACATGCTTCGGCGTCCGAAGTGGTCAGAATCCTTGAGTCACTCAGTCGGTCTCAGCGGCAACAACCCAAAAATGAACTCTCGGTGCGGTTTGTGGCGGATGAGCGGACGAACAGCATTTTGCTGGCCGCCGATAAAAATGAGCGATTACGGTATTTACAGCTGATCAAACGGTTGGATACACCGTTGGAAAATAACGGCAATACCAAAGTGATTTATGTGCGCTATGCCAAAGCGAAAGATTTGGCCAAAGTTCTGGAAGGGGTTGGGAAGTCCATCGAAGAGGAGGAGAAACAAAAGAAGGCTTCGGGCGGCCGCCGTGGTCAGAACAGCATTCCCTACAGCATCGAGGCACATGAAGAAACCAACTCCTTGGTGATTACCGCACCGCCAGATCTGATGCGTTCGTTTGAAGATGTGATCAAGCGGTTGGACATTCGGCGTGCGCAAGTGCATGTTGAAGCCATCATCGTCGAAATATCGGAAGATCGCGCTAAACAGCTGGGTGTACAGTGGTTGTTTGGGGACACAGGAAGTGGCACGGCGCCGGCAGGCATTATCAACTTTTCCAATACCGGCCCAGGCATTGGTGCCATCGCTGGCGCGGCGTTACAGAACCGTGGGCAGGACAATGGTTCGGTGTCTATCACTGATCCGAGCACTGGTGTGGTCACCACCACCAACAACACAACAAGCGGTGACAATGGGCAAGCCCTGGCCCAAGTCCTGGGCGGACTGCGAGGGGCGGGCATCGGTGCTGCACGCATTGTCGAGTCGGGTTTGAGTTTTGCGGCGTTTCTCAACGCCTTGGCGAGAGAAACAGGCGCCAACATTCTGTCTACGCCCAGCATTACAACACTGGACAATCAAGAAGCATCGATTGTTGTCGGTCAGGAGGTACCCATCATCACTGGCCGGACGCTGGGCGATAACAATTCCAACCCCTTCCAAACATTGGATCGCAAGGAAGTGGGTATCAAATTGAAAATCAAGCCACAAATTAACGAAGGCAATGCCATCCAAATGAGCATTGAGCAGGAAGTGTCTTCAATTGCCGGGGCAACCAGTGCGGATGTGATCACCAACAAGCGCTCCATCAAAACCAGTGTCATGGTGGATGATGGCGGTATGATTGTGCTTGGCGGTTTGATCGACGACCAGATCCAAACCAGCTCGGAAAAAGTCCCCTTACTCGGCGACATTCCCATTGTTGGGCATTTGTTTAGCTCTGAAGGCACCACAAAGGTTAAGCGAAACCTGATGGTGTTTATACGGCCAACCATTGTGCGAGACAGCAATCAAATTCGTCAGCTGAGCCGCAGCAAATATAACTACATCCGTGCCCTTCAATTAGAGCAGCAAGCCGACGGTATTCCATTGATGCCCACAGCGGAGTCTCCCGAATTGCCCAAGTGGGATGAGTCGTTGGAATTGCCGCCGTCGTTCGAAGATTACATTCGAGACAAGAAAGCGAAAGACGACGCACCGGCACAGCAGGGAGAGTAAAGAAAAGGTGGCGACCGAAAATCTCATCGAGCAAGTTGGTGAAAGCGAAGGGGCGGTCACGCGGGTGCGCCTACCG
>RFGJ01000205.1 GCA_003696665.1 Gammaproteobacteria bacterium
CTCGACCTTCTCCACCGCTTCCTTCGTACAGAACTTCCTGGCGGGTGTAGCGCCGGATGTCAACTCCACCAGTGCCTCGATTGGCGTGACGAACAGCACCCACTAAGGGTGCACAGCAGTACCCTTGATGATTTACACCTCCCAAATGTAGCGGTAGTATTTCTTATCGGTAGTGCAAAGGGCAGGATGTTCTACAACATCCTGCCCTTTGTCGTTTCGGGCAGAGAGAGAGAGACTTTCTTTCCCGCCGATTGTGCGGGCTGGTTAATTCAGGCGGGATATATCCAGTACTTTGATGCGCGCCAGATGCACTAGATCGGGCTGCGCCCCTAATTCCTTGAAGATCGATGCCGCCTGGTTGGCCGCAGCAACCGCCTCCTCCAGACGATTTTGCTTTTTGTACAGTTCAGCCAATGTAGTCAGCGTGCGCGCGTATTCCAATTGATTGCCGGTTGCCTGCAAGGTTTCCAGGCTTTCTGTGACCAGTTGAGTGGCACGTTCCCATTGCGCGTGCCGAATGGCTAATGCTGCTGCAATGCGCAACGCCCGCCCACGTTCTGATGACGGGGCCATGGCTTTGGTCAGGTTGTGTTGCAGAGTCTGGAACGCTGTTTTCAACGCATCTTCGGCCTCTGCAAGGTTGTTCAGTCCCAGGTGTGCTTCTGCCTGAGTCAGGTACAAATCTATCAGGTGCTCCTGAGAGCCAATGCGCTTGAATACGTCCAGTCCCCGTTTGCTGTCCTCGATAGCCTGCGTCCAATTTTGCATGGTCAGGTGTAACCGGCTGCGATGCAGGTACCCCTGTCCTTCCAGGTAAGCGTGCCCAATTTTTTGAGCAAATTCCAGCGCATTTTTCAGATGAGCCCTTGCGTTTTCCATGTCGCCCAGGTCGGTGTAAAGTAAGCCTAAATTATTGTTCAATTCAATCATGGCTTCAACATCCCCCAATGTGTTATTTAAATTCAAGGCTTTGCGAAACACCTGAAGGGCTTCCCGCCATTTGCCGGCTTTCCAGTGCAACAGCCCCAGGTTGTTGTACGAGCGCGCCAGAGCCACCAGGTCGCCGATTTTTTCGCGCAATTCCAGGCTATTGGTTACGTAAGTGAGGGCCTTTTCCAAATCATCCTTTTGGAAA
>RFGJ01000206.1 GCA_003696665.1 Gammaproteobacteria bacterium
CTACAGTGCTGCCGTCTTTTTTAACGACAACCACTTTTCCAGTCGTCTTGTCAATATGAATCCGTTTGACATCTTTCGCTTGAATGTCCTTGGCCGTTTCTTGCTTGGCGCAAGTGGTGCCAGTGTTAGCGTCACAGGCCGCCTCATACTTGGTCGGATCGACGGAGAGGATGCGGGCAAAGGACTAGCCAGGTTCTAAAGACTCAACAAATGGGCCCGACAATGAAAAACTGGAAGCCGGCGCTATCGCAGCTAGCGATACATTCTAAAGATCGGATCAAGCCACACGCGGCCCTACGAACTGGAGGTTGACACAGAATTTTGAACACTACCGAGCAGGCCGTACACCAGATTTGACTATAGCCCTCTTCTATACCCTCAACGCCTCACACGTATCTGGACTTAGTCATCGTTTGCTATCAGATAATAGCTCCCTATTTTTTGAGCTAATCAAAGCCAATATTTCCCTACGTGCCGATGGGTGTAATGCTTCTAGTATTTGTTCGTCACAAACACCTCTTCGTAACCATATCTGAGCAATTGACTCTCCACAGCTGGCAGCTAACGTTTCATCTTCTGCATGGTTGCTCGCGACTTGATACAGCGCATTAAGTGCCCTTGCGTCATCAAACTCGCCTAGATCCATCGCAGCATCGTCTCGTTCAGCGAGTTCCGCCGCAGAATCTAGAAGGACACCAACTAATCCTTCCACAATGTCTTTCTGTGCCATTATCTCACCTAATAATAAACTTTCTCTAGAGGTTGATGTGTACCAATCGCCTTCGTTCCAATCTGGCCTGTGAATGGGTTTACATACGTTCCATTAGTGTCCAGCCGAGCATCGAAGCGGGGTTGATTGCTTCCTGGTTGCAAACCGTGCCGATTACTAGCCTCTGGCTTGATTTTTAATCTCCAAGAAAAATTTCCATCCGCGTCTCTAACTCCCCAAATTTCAGGGCCATCTCCAGGTTTACGAACCCACCCTTTGCTTTTAGCCCAGCGTCGCAAAGTACGAACATTTTGTTGCCCAATTTCAGAAAGCTGACGAACGGCCTTTTGAAAACTTGTTCCTTTTGTCCCCCTGCCCCTAATCTTAGCAGTCTTTTCTACAGCCTCCTCGCGACGAACTAGGCGTTTGATGAGCTTTCGGACGCGTTTATAGCCTTTGCCAAGCAAACGCGTCACCGGTGTCACAGAAGAGACAACCCCAACAAAAGCTGCAGTTCGTGATAATTCTTCATGCGTGAATA
>RFGJ01000207.1 GCA_003696665.1 Gammaproteobacteria bacterium
CATCGAGCAGGAGCGCGCCGAGCGCCGCGCCAAGCTCCTCGAGGAAATGCAGCCGGGCGACATCCGCAAGGGCACCGTCAAGAACATCACCGACTTCGGTGCCTTCGTGGACCTCAACGGTCTCGACGGCCTGCTCCACATCACCGACATGAGCTGGGGCCGCATCGGCCATCCCAGCGAAATGCTCAAGGTCGGCGACGAAATCGACGTCGTCGTGCTGGACATCAACCGCGAACGCGAGCGGGTCAGCCTCGGCCTCAAGCAGAAGACCGAGAATCCTTGGGAACGCATCGAGGAGAAGTACCCGGTCGGCAGCCGCGTCAAGGGCAAGGTCGTCAACCTCGTCCCCTACGGCGCCTTCGTGGAACTGGAGCCGGGCGTCGAGGGCCTGGTCCATGTCACCGAGTTGTCCTGGACCAAGCGCATCGCCAAGGCCAGCGACGTCCTCGAACAGGGCCAGGAAATCGAAGCCGTCGTGCTCGGCGTCAACCGCGAGGAGCAGAAGATCTCCCTCGGCATCCGCCAGTTGGAAGCCAACCCGTGGGAGAAGGCCGCCGAAAAATATCCCCCCGGCACCCGCATCAAGGGCAAGGTCCGCAACCTCACCAGCTACGGCGCCTTCATCGAGCTGGAGGAGGGCATCGACGGCATGGTGCATGTCTCGGACCTTTCCTGGACGCGCAAGATCAACCACCCCTCCGAGGTGCTCAAGAAGGGGCAGGAGGTCGAGGCCGTGGTGCAGGAGGTGGACGTGCTCAATCAGCGCATCTCCCTGAGCATCAAGCACCTGACCGAGGATCCTTGGGAGCACATCGACAAGTACTACAAGGTCGGCGACCTGGTCAAAGGCAAGGTCACCAAGCTCGCCAGCTTCGGCGCCTTCGTGGCCTTGGATCACGACATCGACGGCCTGGTCCACATCTCCCAAGTCAGCGAGGAACGCGTGGACAAGATCAAGAACGTCCTCAAGGTCGGCCAGGAAGTCACCGCCCGCGTCATCAAGGTGGACCGCGCCGACCGCCGCATCGGCCTCTCGATCAAGGCCGCCGAGTACACGCCCGAACAGCTCAAGGCCGAGCAGGCCATGCTCGA
>RFGJ01000208.1 GCA_003696665.1 Gammaproteobacteria bacterium
CCATTTCACTTGTTCGGGATGTGCATCGATACGGAATGGCGCTCCGATTGGAAATGGGAAAGGATTCAACCTCATATCGATTCCCTTGATGGCCGTCGTGTTCTAGATATCGGATGTGGCAATGGCTATCACTTGTGGCGAATGCGCGGCGAAGGCGCAGATTGGGTATTGGGCGTCGATCCGTCCCAGCTTTTTTGGTGCCAGTTCTTAGCCATCCAACATTTCATTCGTGATGGTCGTGTTCACCATCTTCCCATCGGTTTTGAGCATTTACCACGACATCTCGACAAAAAGGGATTCGATAGCGTTTTTTGCATGGGCGTGCTGTACCATCGAAAAGACCCAATCAACTTCATTGCCACACTACGCGACTTCCTGAGACCTGGTGGACAACTTATCTTGGAAACCCTCGTCGTTGAGGGCGATGCCAATACAGTGCTCGTGCCCACCGAACGCTATGCACGTATGAACAATGTTTGGAGTATTCCATCGCCGCAAGCGCTGTGTCACTGGTTAGCCAAACTCAGTTTTGATGACATCCAGGTGGTGGACATAACGCCCACGACAACCGAAGAACAACGTCGAACCGAGTGGATGACGTTCGAGTCACTCGCTGAGAGCTTGATGCCCGATGGCATGACCACCGTGGAAGGACATCCTGCACCGATACGCGCCACGATTTGCGCTCGGAAAAGGCGTTAATGGTGGGTCATTTTGTGCCAGTCCAAAAACTGTGATAGCGTTTTGAGTCGACAGGAGGTGATGACATGACCTACGGCGTTGGCTCTCGAATTCTGGCGCTTGCCATTATCCCAACCCTATTAGTCTCCTTGGCGTTGTCCGTCTATTTTGTCAGCCACAGGCAAGCCGACTTGACCCGGGTCGCAGAGCGTAACGTCGAGCGCGCCACGCAATATCTTGCCCTTGCAGCTTCACCATTTATGCAAACACAAAACCGAACCGCCATCCGACAACTGGTACAAATGACGCATGACATGTTTCAGGGCCAGTTGGATGTCATGGTATTTGACAAAAATCATCAAGCGTTGGCGCCATCGCTATTTCGTAAAAATTATGATGAACTCGTTTGGTCGAAAAAATCACTCCCTGACCACATCAGTGTGCAAAGTCTAGGTGATTCACTCATCGCCTACGCCCCCATCATCGATAGCACACAGCCAAATTCAAACAACGTTCTGGGTTATGTGTCAGTCAGATCAGATCTGACTGGGGAAAAAGTGATTTTGTACGAAACCATTCTGACAAGTTTTATCATTATTGCGGCCGTAATGATTTTGGGAAGCATATTCGCGTTGCAGCAGTCCCAACGCGTCACTCGACCGATCATTGAAATGGCAAAAGCCGTCGACAAAATCCGTAAAGGTGATTTTGACACGCGTGTTTATACCAATGCGACGGGTGAGCTTCTGATTCTCAATGAAGGCATCAATGCGATGGCCGAATCCTTAAAGCGCGCACAAGAAGACATGTTGAAAAACGTCGAGCAAACCACCGCCGACTTAAAACAAACCCTTGAACATCTAGAAATCAAAAATATTGAGCTAACCATGGCGCATCAGGAAGCGCAAAAGGCGAGTCGAATAAAATCTGAATTTCTTTCAAAAGTTTCTCATGAAATTCGTACGCCAATGAATGGCGTCATCGGCTTTTGTAATTTGCTTCTGAAAACTGAGCTAACCCCAAAGCAACGTGAATATCTAGAAACCATACGCCGCTCTGCCAATGGTTTGCTACACATTATTAACGACATCCTAGACTTCTCAAAAATAGAATCCGGCAAATTCAAATTTGAACAAGCCCAGTTCAATATCCGAGAAAGTATTGATGAAGTCATCACACTGCTCGCGCCGACGCTAACGCAGGAAGACAAGGACATCGAACTCGTCGGCATTGTGGACGACGCGGTGCCAGAAGTGATTGTTGGCGACAAATTACGCATCAATCAAGTGCTCATAAATCTCGTCAACAATGCCATCAAATTTACCGAACAAGGCAATGTCGTCATCCGTGTTTCAGTGTTCTCGAAAAAAAAGAGCGAGGTGACGCTAAGAATCGTTGTGTCGGATACCGGACCTGGTTTAACAGCCGAGCAAAAAAAACTGCTATTCCTATCATTTACACAAATTGAAACGGGCACCACGCGCAGATATGGCGGGACCGGCCTTGGCCTGACAATTTGTAAAAGTCTGGTCGAAGGCATGGGAGGGAAAATAGATGTCGACTCTAGACCCGGTGAAGGTTCCGACTTTTGGTTCACAGTTAAATCACCATTGGTGCATGATGGCTTCGATAAACAACCAACCATCAATGGCCATGGCCGCGCCATTGTGTGTTTTGAAAAAAGCCCGCCCGCACAAGAATTTCTCCGTATTGTCTTAACGCGATATCACTTCAAACCAATATTGGTGGACGATGCCGAAGTATTTGTTCGAACCATTCGCGAGTGGCCATATGACACCAGTTTGATTGGCGCCTCAGACACCCCGGTGCTGCTTGTCGCAGCAGAGCCAGCGGACGAGATTTGGCGGTCCCTGTCTGAAATTGAACAACAAATGCATGGGCTGACCGCCTTGACCATCGCCGTCACCCGCCGTCCGGAAATCACCAATGAAGAACACTGGCCAATTCCGGTGAAAGCCATTCTGCCCAAGCCGTACACAGAGTCGGCGCTTCAAAAACATCTTAGAGAAATTTTGCCCGACACGACGAGAAAAACACACCACAAGGTAGCTGAAACACCAAAGTCATACATGACACCGGATGCCGTAGCCTCAAATCAGCCAGTCAAAGCGCTCGTTGTGGACGATAATCCACCTAACAGGAAATTACTCATCGCCATGTTAGAAGCACTTGGCATACAAGCCAGCGAAGCCGCCTCAGGAAAGAGGGCAATTCACTTATGTCAGCACGAATATTTCAATATAATTTTTATGGACATCCAAATGCCAGAAATGGACGGAGTGGAGACAACAGAGAAAATTCGCGCACTAGCCAATTATCGCCATGTCCCGATCATCGCCGTTACCGCGCACGCACTTCCTGAAGAACGCGCTACGTTTGAACATTCCGGGTTTAACGAATGTCTCATCAAGCCAATCGATGAGCAACCACTAAAAGAAATCGTTGACCGGTGGGTACAACTTCCCATACTCGCCGCCTCGAAAAACCACCTGCCCGAAACTTTGAAAAAGAAGTTTAAGGGTAATGAACAGTTGGCAAAGGAAATGCTGCAAATGTTTTACGATGAGCTACCAACACACATCACAGCCATTGAAGGTGCACTCAGCAACAACGATCTCGAATCGCTGCGGCAGCGGGTCCACAAGCTCCACGGTGCCGTGGCTTATCTTATGCTAGACCCGATCGTTCAGATGGCCAATGAGTTGGAAACAGCATTGAAGCGAAACCAGCAGATAGACGATGACATTCGAAGCCAA
>RFGJ01000209.1 GCA_003696665.1 Gammaproteobacteria bacterium
TCCTAAGTGTACAATGGGGGACTCAGTCCCCCTTGCGTGTTATTTACCTATTCCAAGGTCGTGAGAGGTTATATGGGTTGAAGATCCTTCTGGGTCTTTTTTTTTATGCGCCACAAATGTTTGGTGATGTTGGAGTTTACAGCATCAGTTTAATCAATTTGTTGAATTTTGTTTTCACTCCTTTTTGTTTGATCTTATTCTTCTCGATTTCATATTCTTATTCAGATATCAAGTTTGCAGAAGATATTTTTCAGACATGTTTAAAAATTTCGAAATCATCTTTTTTGTGATTGCACCTCCATTTTCTCATAGGCTTTTGTGAAATTGAATAATTTTTTTTTGGTCTTACTTTCAATTTGATGTCATTATCACTTGGAGTTAAATTTTAGTAGGAACCATTTTTTATTTTTCTCTGGACAAGGAGCATCACTGCCAGAGTTGGCCCTACAATCCCGAATGGGATGTCCTCTGTTGTGAAGGCAGGATATGGGTTGAGGAAAAGGCTGTACAGTTTTCTGTTATCTACTGCATAGAGGAAATCTCCCTTGACAAACATGTCTTCAAGAACTCCTTGGTCATCAGCCTGTTGTTCTCCTACGATAATGCCTGAGGTATTGTAGATTTTCAGCATTCCTGGTGTGCTTCTTCCTCTGGAGCCTTGTTTACCTGCTTTGAGGACATAGATGAACTCACCGTCTGAGGCGTATGCGATAGCTCCTGATTGGTATAAGAGATGATGTAGTTCTCCTGTTTGAAGATCAAACCTTGATATGCTTCCGTCAGTGATTACGGTATAGATGCCGGAATTGGTTGCATGGATGGCACGAGGTAAGATTTTGCCTTCATTTTCTGGAAACACATCATAGGTTTTGGTAACTGTCCAGTTATTGACAAGGAAAATGTATCAAGGCGAGATAGATGGTACCGTTATAGAAATCGCCATATACAAAGGCATATTTACGGACGGAAATGTTGTGTTGTCAATCTCGACCATATTGACCGAGTTGATCTTTCCCTCCATGGTCATGTTATGAATCGTCACTCATGTCTGGTTTCGAGTTATAGCATAGATGAATTTGTTGTCCTCACTATAGAATGCAGCCACCTTTGCCACCTCGTTGAAGTCATTTGCGCTGACAGGAAGGATGAACAGTGATATCAGAAGGAGCAATTTCTTGCGCATGGATGTTTATATACTTCGGTCTATATACAATTTCGGTAATCCTCGCATTCTCTGCAAGTAAATCTCAGTTTATGAGAAAATCTGAGTGAAACACCTTCTGAAATGGCGATGTTTCTATTTGGTGTTTCTTTCATTTTGAAAGTTTGCCTGCGGTGTCTGACACAATTTTTCGCTATTTTGGTGTCGAGTAAAATGTCCTTAAACTTTGGCTAAAAAATTTTTCAATGGGGGTAATGCTTAAAAATGTTTATTGTCCAGCCCCTATGCATTTCATTGCCCTTGTTGTCGAGATGCTCCAAGGCTGGTTTCTTCTTGATTGTGGGGGCGATGGACAACAGGTGCAGTTTATGAACAGGAAATCGATCTATTTTACGGTTATTGCGCTTCTACTTGTGGGGAGTGGTCTTCCCATATCTTCAGACTATCCCGAAATCGGTCAGACTCCTTGGCTTTTCAATGATGAATTTGATGCCACTGCTTCAGGTTGGGATCCTGTCCCGGTGGTTACGCAAGTCAGTGGAGACTACCGTTATTCTATACCCTTGGGTGCGAATGCGAGTGTTCGGACTTACGAGTTTGAATACAGTGGTTATTATGATCTGATGATTGCTGCAAAATATATTGCTGATGTTGGGGACATTCGTATTGAGTTCGGTCCTCATGTCTACAACTTTACTACATGGGACAATCTGTTGACAGATCCTGAAGGGCGCAAGTATGTCATCATTTCCCGTGAGAAGGCAGTGGCGATGGGTTACCACACTGTCGAGTCTATCCGTGTGTCAATTCATTCGGGGACTTGGTCAAGTTTCGGCATGAAGGCCGTCCATATTCAGGGTGCCGGCTATGTGGATGCCAATCCCTATGAGTACAACTATCTTGATGCGGGCACTTCCGAATACCAGACATTTAGTACAACCAACGGTTTTGCAGGTCAGGTCACCACCAATGCTCTTTATTTGCCCTTCGGTCTTCCTTCTGCGCCTTTCAACAGCTTGGGCACACATCAGTCCAAGAACTTGGGGATGTCGGTCATTGCCGGCATTCCTGAAGTTGACAGTTTTGTCAATGGGGGAACATATACCGACTTTTTCTCTGCACCTGCCATGTTTCTTGAATCTGGTTCCTATGAGGTAACACTGGGTTTGGCAGGGGCAAGTACGGTTGATCGGGTCAATATCACTTCTGGCGGAGCCATGACTGTAGACCTCTATTTTGAGGCTCTTGGTCAACGGGTGCTTGTCGGTTCTCGATCGGCCTCGTTCAATGATTTCAATTCGCTTTCCTTCAGGGTGGGGGGCCTTCCCACCAATGTGGAGGGGCTTTTGAGGGTTTCTGTCTCGATTGACAGCATGCTCATCGAGTCTCATTCCCTCCAGCGAGACCTGTATCTGTACCTGTACCAGTTCACCGTGTTAAGGCGAGCTCCAAGTGACCAGCTCCAGTTCAATAGAGATGTGGTCGATGGTTCGCAGACTGTGTTTACGGATGTATCCACTGCACTCAACGGCAGGGAGGCCATTCTTCTTCCTTCGGCAACCGCAGATTTCAGGGTTGATGCAGTCGGCAATGTATCCAGAGTGACCGTATTGGGCAAGGACAATCTGCATCGTGATTTTGAGATCCGTCTGCATGTGTACACGGATTCATGGAATCAAGTGGGATCGACAACCTTCTATTCCGATGCCGGCATGGCCATCATTCCTGTTTCTTCATCCTTCAAGGACAGTTTCCGTACCACCCTTCTCCGTTTGGAATTCCTCCACCCCTCTTCCTTTTTCCGTCTTCAGGGTGTGGCGGTGGGTGGTCCCAGTCCGTCCATTTTTGAGGAACGGACTGCAGCAGAGCTCAGTGCCTCCTATGCCAATACGTCACTGGTCTATGACGACGGGTATGTTGTTTTGGCGGAAAGTGCAGGCATGCCCCGTCCCAGCTATCCTTTTATCAACCCCTCCTTTGAAGACGATCTTGTTGGATGGACTGGTGGCACTGTGGATGCCTCTGCCAGTGATGGAATCAAGAGCGTTAAACTTTCGGCAGCAGGGCAAAGGATAATTTCGGACACTGCCACCCAAAGTTCAAGCTATACGGATGAGGTTTGGCAGAGTGCAGATCTTGGTATCTATGATCGTCTTTCCTTTGATGTCCGCACCACCATGGCATGGGCATGGGACAACTATGGCTCAGACACGTCCCCCCTTCCGACGGAGCCCGCGACAGATACTTCCAGTCCCTACGATTCCATTCTTTTCCGTGTCAAGATCGGTTCGGATGTGATCTGGTCCAGTTCTTCCTATTATTCGGGCTGGACGACCATTACGTTGCCGATCAGTGCCACGGGGCCATTGACTTTTGAAGTGGTGGTAAGAAGCGGAAGATCGGAATCGCAGGGGATGACCTTTGATCCCGACGGGAATGGAGGAATTGGCCAATGGGTTGAGCAGTATTATTCCGTAGTTCCGCAGGCATCATTGTGGATTGACAACATCAGGTTGACCAATGCCATGCCCACTGGGGTCATTGCCAGTTACGACTATCTTGATACGGCATTCTTGGATGCCGAAGATCGTGTCCTGTTCGAATTGACGGCAAGGGCTCTTTCGAATGACGGCATTGCCCGGCATCTCGATCTGGCCTATCGTCCCATGGGAGGCTCCACCTTCTTCACCCTCGGCACCTTCACCATTCTTGCTTCGGCAAACTATACCACTGCCAGAATCATGGTTGACCTTTCCCAGTTGAAGTCGTCCATCAGTCTCTATGGATGGACTCAGGTTGAATTGCTCCTTTTGCCGCAAGAAAGTTATCTTCCCGTCTATCTTTCCGGTTTCAGGGCAGTCGGGCTTCAGTCACAGGTTCGGGGTGACCAGTTCACCAATATACGGATGGATGAGACGCCAGCCAGCCTGCTTCAGGGGATGCGGGACGACCGGGAGGGTCACCGTGTTGAATGGGATCATGCCACCAACGTATATACCATGAAGATGACAGAGCTCCCCCGCGAACATGTCAATGCCAAGGTGGCGTTGTCAGAGGGGGGACGGCCCAGCCTGCAGCAGGTCGATCCCGGTCAGGACATGCTTTTGACGGATACTGTAGGACTTCCGATCCTTGGCAAGCCCATTCTCTATGAATTCAGGTTTGAGATGACCAGTCCCAACCTTTGGATCGGTTTCCAGACGCTGTTCGTGGACAAGGTACCGGGTCTTCAGGCAAGGCTCAATGGGGGTGGCACATATCTTCTGAAAGATGTATCCACCCTTCAGGTCGGTGCTGCTGAGCATGTGCTGATGTTTATAATCTATGAGACACGGGCGGAGGCGTTTCTGAATGGGATACGTATGGGTGAGATTCCAGGGACGTTTGATTTTGGAACTGAGCCGCAGCTCCGTATCTCTGGAGCGTCCCTTACGTCCTTTGCCATCGAGGAATTGACCCGGCCGGGCTACGCAGGCACAGGGGTCTCGGGGGAGGCATACGGGCAGCAGAAAAGCGTTACCCTGCTTCCCGGCAATCATCTCGGATACGATCCACTCGGAGGCCAGTTGAACCACGCTATGCAGACCAAGGGTTCTGGCACCCAGAACGGGTTCTGGTTCTATGTGAACCGGGCTGCCGCCACCTCATCTGCCGTTCTTTCCGTTGACATCCGCATGGACGGGCCGTTCTACATTTACATCCGGGTGACCAATGACGTAGGCATCACCTATCTGACCTACAACGGAGAGGTCACATCTCCTTTTGCCAGCAATGGGTATCTCTTTCTTCCCCTTCCGGTTGCCGACATCAATGACGGCACTTGGAAGACCTTCACGGTAGACGTCCAAAGCGAACTGAGGCGGTTGTATCCCACGGGCACCATCTCTACTGTTGAAGCCTTCCTTATCAGGGGCACCGCCATGCTGGACAACCTTGTTTTCCAAGGGGAGACCATCATGGATGCGGAGGATCCTGATGCAAATGTTGGTTACATTTATGATCAAACCCCAGCAGGGGCAACCCTTGCCCGAGTCCAATACAACAGGTATGCAGGTACCCTCAATCGAGGAATTCGTGTGCAGGGAAGTGGGACGGACAATGGCTTCCACTTCTACATTAATCGACAGGCCTTGAGTTCTGCTGTCCTCTCAGTTGACCTGAAATTGACGGGATCCTTCGTTTTTTACATCAAGGTGGACACGAATGTGGGAATTACGTATCTCACCTACAACACCGCAACTACCTCCCCCGGATCAAATGGAGCATATGCTTTCCTTCCCCTTCCAGATCCGAACATCAATGATGGCACTTGGAAGACCTTCACGGTTGATGTCCAAAGCGAATTGAAACGGGTCTTCCCATCGGGATCCGTCTACGAGGTCGAAGGATTTCTCATCCGGGGGACTGCCACGATGGATAACCTTGTCTTCCAAGGGGAGACCATCATGGATGCGGAGGATCCAAGTGCAAATGTAGGCTACATCTATGACCCGACTCCCGCAGGTGCTTCCATGACCAATGTACTGTACAGCAGGGAGGTGGGGGACTATGTCCAAGGCAATCCCCAGCTCGAGTATTTCAATTCTCATTATCAAGCCAAATTGGACATTGCTTTCAGTGGACAGAAGGTCTATTTCGCCAATCCTGCCTTCTTCCCGGATCCTTCATATATTGAGTTCCGAAGAGTGGGCATCTACAAAGAGGCAAGACTGTATATTGACGGGGTTGGGACAACCTTCTATCAAGGTTTGGCCAATGAGACCGACACCTACTGGTTGAGCATTTCGACCTATCCCGGAAGGGACGGGACAAGCAAGCTCAGTGTTGCGTTCTGGAAGGCATACGATCTGAAACCTCTCGGCAGGTCTTCCAATGAACTTGCTGTGGGCACCCCCTCCCAAGGGCATCTGCTCATCGACCTTCCCAAGAACGAGGTGCTTCGTCCGTTTTTTGATCCTGCTTCAGGCTATATCCGCATCTATGAGATGCAGGACGGATTTCGCGTTGAGGACAACAGCCTCTCGGGCGTGGGGGATCGTTTCGCCACCTACTGGCTCAAGCAGGACGTGGTCAACTACCTGCATCTAAAGAACGGAGGGTACCTTGAGGTTGACGGTAACTTGACTCATTCCATTACATTCATGATGAAAAACCTCTTCGATTTCAATAAGGAATATGCGTCCTTCAAGGTGAACGATGCAGGCGGTGAACTGCTCAGGCTCAGGGTCATTCGCAACTCGACCCGGAACAAGATTGGGGGTGCCTTGCAGGTCTACCATCAGGGGCAATGGTCAGACATGGGCATTGATTTTGAGTTGGGCAGATTTGTCTCCCTTGAAGTGGTCATTAACTCAACGACCTCCTCATACGATATCTCGTTAAACAGGATTGCCACCCGTAGTGGAACTCTCTCCCGGAATGTGGTCGGGACTACCTCGATGCGTCTGGAAACCAAGACGGACATGTATGTTTCGCATGCCGACGACACGGATTTCACTACTTCCACTGACGTTTCGCTGTCCACCACCGGATTTCTGGACAATTCAATCGGAAATGCCAACCAGTACCTTACTGTGGAACTGTCAGCCACCACACGAACCAAGGTCATCCTTGATTTTATGGGACAATCCCATGAACAGCTGGTATATGGTGAAGAAACCCTTCAGGTTCCCGTTCCGGTCAATCAAAATCCTGATCTGGCTGTGGACATCAGCTCTGACGTTCCTATCACCATCAAACGGGTGGGGCTTTCAACAGCAAGATCGGTCGATGAATTTCTCTACCTCACCCAGGAACGGCGGAATTTTGTCAGGCAGGGGGAGGTGCCGGTCAAGCCCCTGCTGGATTACGCCTTTGAAGATGATTACAGAAACGGCATTGCGGATGCAGACCATCTGACCTATTATGGCGGTGGTGACCATTATGCCGCAGGAGCACAGGGGCAGGCAATCGTGCTGGATCAGGGAGCATATCTTCAGGGGCAATTCAGCTATTCACTTCCGGAATTCACGGTTGCGTTCTCCGCCAAATTCCTTGAAGATCCTTCCCTTATTACCGCCTCAAACTATCAATTCATGGCAAATGCGGAAGGAAACGGCAAGGTACTGTTCACCGTCATGTATGATCCGGTTCTCCGTCTCACGGTGGATTCGAATGCAGGCACCCGTCTGTCATATACCGCCCCGATCCCGATCGACAATGACTGGCATAGATATGTGCTGGTCTATAACGCCAGCCATGCCCTGCTCTATTTCGACGGCCAACTGGCGATCAGCATTCCCAAATCGGGATGGACGGCACCTACACCGACCCTATTTACCATAGGGGGATCCGGCAACAATGCCATGATGGTTGATGAATACCAATTGTTTGCAGATGATTACGGGGCGAGTATCGAAAGACTCACCTCTTTTGATGTCCCGTCTTCCCTTCCGGAGTTCTTTGCTGGATTCGACGGCACCACCATGGACATGTCTGGATCTGGCGGTCTGTTCAATGGTGTCTTGGATTATGGAGAAGGTATTGAGGGACAGGGTATCTCCTTCAATGGGTTCACCGATTCAGCCTTGGTTCGCGTTGCATCCCTGACCGATTTCACAGTTTCAGTCTGGTTTTCCACTTCCAAAAATTATGGGACGCAGCCGATCATTTACCAGAAGGGAATCAACTCAGATTTCCTGAGGGTCGGCATTGCCCTTGTGGATGACCAGATTCGGATCATCTATTCCGATGGTGCCATTCAAACCGTCGGGACAACACCCATAGCCCTAGACACATGGTACCATGCCGTTCTCGTCGTTGAAGGAAACACTGCCAAGCTATTCCTTGACAACGTTCTTGTGGAAACCCTGACTTCTGCCTTCAGCCTTCCGTTGGATGAATTCAGGCTTGGAGCCATTTCCACACCTCAGTTCAAGGGAATGGTCGATCAGCTTGCCATCTACGGATCAGTCCTTGATGAAGACCAACGCCTCTATCTCAATATGCATAGGTACGGGATTCAGAGCAGCAGTGCCTCCTACCGGAACCTGCTACCTACCATCAGCTTTCTGGAACCGTTGATCTATGACTTCGAAGATTGGCTCATGCCGGAAGCCTTGGTGGGTACTCCCTACCTGTATGCAGATCAGGGACGGCTCAAGTTCGATTGGCAGGGAGCTCCTGAAGGAACCCATCAGACCCTTCTGAATCTTTATGATGATGTGTTCATCAGGGTCGATGTCTCAACCCTTGATCCTGGAACTACTGGTGCTGTGGTTTTTGGCTTGTTCCTCGAAAACGGGACATCGGTGGGAACGATGGAATACCGAAATGGGTGGAAACTTTCTACATGGGATGGAACGACCCTCAGTTCGTCCTTCAGCCCTGAAACCCTCATTTTCTTGAAAAGTGGTTCATACATCCGATTGCAGGGACTGGAGCAGGAAGGCAGTATGCTCTTCGAACGCACGATCTACAGCCTTTCGGAAGTCCAGTTCCGTATCCTGCATGAAAAGCAGGGTGCCGATCTGCCGCTCATCCATATCGAAGGAATCGAGATACATCCGGTCTTTTCAAGGGGTGATGCCAGTTTCAGGTTCATTGAGGACGAAAGTCTTTATGCTGGTGTCTATGAGGTGCAGACCCGCGACCTAAACGAGACACCCTATAACCTCATGGAAATCTACAACAATGCCTTTGCCATCGGCAAGGGTCTATCGGATCTGACAACCTATGCAAACGTTCGGGAAAAAAAGGAAGTCGCTGCCGGTAGCCATATTCCTTCGGTTCCCTACACCCCTCTGCGATTGACAACCTCTGAGCTGGTGTCCATTCAATATTTGTTGCCTACAACAGGTTTTCAGTCATTTTATCTTGCCTTGGACATTTATGATCCGGCTTTCGCCCCTGCTGGATGGGGTGGAGGCTTTACTCGAACACAATGGGTGAGGGTCGTGCTAGACCGCTATGCCTTCGAGGAGAGCACTTCGATGCAGGATGGTAATTTTGTGATCAATTGGAGGGATACCCAAAGTCCCGAAGGAAGCGGTGCTGACGATGATCTTTTTTACTTCACGGACGTCAACACGGTCGTCGGTGGGGCGGATGACATAATTGAGGTGATCCATCCTGCCAAAACCGGCTCTTGGAGTGTCGTGACTCTTGATCTTGGCGATCTTGTTCAGAACTACGTTGGTCTGAGGGCTGTTTTTGTGGATACGGGGGGATCATCCATGCGTTTCATTCCCAACTGGCATGATCAGTCGACCACGGGTCTTTTCCCTGCTGAAGGGGTCAAGTCCTCACAGGGCAATGAATGGAACGTGATCCGTGCCACAGAGACCGGGGAGGTGGCTCTCCACAACGAAATCTATGACTATCGATCCAACAGGTACTACGCGACGACCTTTGCCACCTACCTGTACAGTGACACGGAGCAGAGAGCCTATCTCTCCTTTGAAAGCAGCGGTATTGCCGTCTTGGAGGTCGGAGGGGACGGATCCGGCACCTTGGTTCCTCTTGGGCTGGTTCCTGGTCGGAATCTCATCAAGTTCAGGCTGATCCATCTGCCCAGCCATACTTTCGACTGGAATTTCAAGGTGACTGTTCTTGCCTCGGAGAATGTGACGATCAGCACAAGGGATGACCTTGATACGACAGTCCAGCTTGCCACTGCCTTGCGGGAGAGAGAAACGGTTCAGACATATAATCAAAGCATCAGTGCCAATGTGGCATACTATCCGCTTGATGGATCTCCGAAATCCGATACCAGCGTCGATCTGGTCGAAACAGGCGTATCGTATGCCGTAGGCTACAACGATCTGGGGGCAGTGCTTGACGGGAACCTGAGACTGCCGTTGCAGGAATGGATGGCTATCAAACCCCGAGGTTATGGCATGTCCATGTGGATTCAACCATCGGGAACGACAGGCGTCCAAAGGCTGGTGGATGGCCAAACATGGCTTCTTGACTTGGAATACCTCAATGCCAGTGTCTCAAGGTTGATTCTCCAGTGGAGAAGTGCTGGTGCATGGCAATCCCTTACCTCAGATGAATTGCCCCATGGTACGTGGAGCCATGTTGCAGTGACTTTTGGTAAACAGGCAACAATTTTCGTCAATGGCATCTCCAACAGCACGGCCATGGACAAAGTCGATTCCCCTCAGCGTGATCTCTACATCGGCAGCAGTGATCTGGGAACCATGAAATACGTAGGCATGGTGGATGAGATCCATTTCTTCAGGAAAGAACTTTCCGATGACGATGTGGCAGAGCTCATCTCCTCAGGAGGGGTGCCGTTAATAGAGATCGACTATGACCAATTCGGCTTCGATCCGGCACTGTCCTACACCTTTGAACTTGGAAACGGAATCGAGGACAATTCCCTTGATCGTCATGTTGAGGAGTTTGAAAGGAGTATCGGCGAACTTACAAATTCGGGATGGACGTTTGTGCAACCCAATGCCAACTATTTCAGGACCGCGAAGGGTATTCTTGAACTGGTTCACACCGTTCAGGGAACATCTGAGGCATGGTATGCCGTCAATCCGGCACACACCCGCATAGAGGTCGATTGGGTCACCAACTTCACCTCCGGTGGGGTAACTCTGGAGGTGATTGATGACGTCGGCACACTCATGGCTTCTATCGGTTACACCGATTCCTCACCGTTCATCAGGCTGTATGATACATCCGGCATCCTAAGCACCGAGTATTCGGCAACGGGCATTCTTCCACCGGCATTGAATCAACAAGCAGTCATCGAGCTCCGGAACGGGACATTGCAGGTAGCTCTCACCGGCACCTTCAGCAGGAGTGCACAGCTTCTTGAAGGCAGACCTTTTGGCACAGTCAAGATCAAGTTCACGCAAGGTACGGATCCGAACGCCATCATGTTTGTGGAAAGAATGGAAACCAGCCTTCCCTCCACCCAGTTTTTCGGAGAGGGCATTGCCGATACCACAGAGACCTTCACTTTTGATGGCACACGTGCGGATCTTGAAACTGGTGATTGGACATTCCTCGATGCTGGCACATTCCGGTGGGATGTCCTGTCAGGTACGCTGAAATACACCGATCCCCTCAACTCCGTTGCAGAACCCTCTGTGATCTATGATCCCGCCAGCATGGTCACTTCGTTCGAAGTGAACCTGGACTTTTCGACCACGTACATGGGGACGGGTGCTGTGGTGGCATACGACCAGTTCGGAGTCAAGATCCTTTCAATGGGTTTTTCCGATGGATGGTCTGGCTCAAATCCTAAAGGATACATCTATCTCTATGATGCTGCGGGTAGCTTGGCAGGCAACGTTTTGAGTCCCAATCTCTCAAGCAATAGCCTTACGGCACAGATCCACGTAACCATGGGTGAAAGCATAACGGCGGACATGACGGGCTCAGTCTCCCTTTCGAGCAACATTCCCAATGCGGGGAGGACAATCGACACCATCAAGTTCATTTACGATGACAGGGGTACGATAGCCAATTCCGGCACCTCGACTGTCACGGTCGATGACCTGACCGTGCACAAGACGATGACCGCCACTTCTTCAAAGGTCATCACGGCACCCTATCCCGGCACCTTTGCGCTGACCCCCCACAGCAACCTGCAATTGACCCAAATAGACGATCCATTGGAAATCTATGGAACTGCGGTTGCCGGCGGCAGTGGCTGGCAGGTGGCTGAAATCACCTTCACTCCGGATCAGGGCTTCACAGGCTTTATCTGGGACTTTGCCTATAATTTTGCCAGCATGGGCAAGATCCATCTGTACCTCTATGACAGTTCCGGACAGGCAAGGGTACTGTTCTCCATCTATGATGCATGGGCAGGGTCGACACCCGGCAGCCATTATTACATCTATGATGAGACAGGCACCGCGGTTTATTCCTACTGGTCGGGTTCCAATTTCCTTCCCAGTACGGGCACTGCATCCTTTGGAGTCAAGCTTATTGGGAATACCCTGTATACCAATGTCACAGGGGTATATACGCGTTCCTCGATCAATACTTTCGGAAGCATGGACATCGCCTCCATCAAGGTGCTTTTCACGCGGCATGCAACCTATAATGCGCCATCTGACCTTTGGCGTCTGGTTCCCGATACTTCTACCCTTGACAAGGTCATCCAGTTGCAATCCCGATGGGGCACACCACAGGTGGTTCAGACAGACAGTGGCA
>RFGJ01000210.1 GCA_003696665.1 Gammaproteobacteria bacterium
AGGTTCCAACGATAAAGGTTCGCGACATAGGCGACCGCATGCGCATGGTTTGACCACGGTCCGCCCATGGTGAACACTTTGGCACCTTCCGGTAATTGGTGCGTGAGGCCATACAGTTTTCGCCACTTGTTGCCAGAAACGATGGGATGAATCAGGTCATCCCGTTTCAACAAAATGGTCAGGCTTGTTGATGGCGCCAGTGGAAAGCAATGGGACACGTCGTGCAGTGGCGAGTTCATTACGTTCACGCTAACTGGTGAAACGCGGAAACCTGATTTCCCCTTGGGTGAGCCATGATGTCACCTCATTGGCTGGAGCAGGTTTGGCAAACAGATAGCCCTGGCCAAGCTGACACCCCATTTCCAACAAGCTTTTGTGTTGCTCTTCAGTTTCAACGCCTTCTGCGACGGTGACGAAACGTAATGAGGCAGACAAATCCAGAATACTGCGCACAATTTCCTTGTCATGGACGGAGTAGGCTAGGCCACGGACAAAATCTATATCGATTTTCAGCTTTTCAATGGGCAGACGTTTGAGGTATTGGAAGCTTGAGTAGCCGGTGCCGAAGTCATCAATGGAAATGCGCACACCAGCAGTGTGTAACAGCCCCATGCTTTCGGCGGCAGCCTCTATGTTGGCAAGAAAAATCGACTCCGTGATTTCTAACTCAAGCAAATGCGGATCGACGTTGTGTTTTTTGATGAGCGCCAAGAGAAAATCGACAAATGAATTGTCTTGGAATTCTTTGGCCGATACGTTGATCGCGACGATTGGTGGGTGAGGAAGCATCTCTTGCCATAGCTTAAGCTGATGAATGGCGTGTTCGGCAATCAGACGATCAAGGTCGAAAATCAAGCCGGTTTCCTCAGCCAACGGAATAAAATGACTGGGCGAGATGGCCTCACCATCGATTTCCCAACGTACCAGCGCTTCGAGCGCTGTGATCTTGCCACTGGCCAAATCCACTTGCGGCTGGAAAAACAGGGTGAGTTCTCGATGCTCGATGGCTTGACGAAGGTTTTGGATCAAATTGACTTGGTGCGTGAATGTGGCGGAGAGGTTTTCATCGTAGAAACAAAAGCCGTTTTTACCGTTTTCCTTCGCGGCATACATGGCGAGATCTGCTTGGCGCAAGAGCTCTTCCGGCGAAATTTCTGAATGACTTTCATCATAAAAAGCAATGCCTATGGAGGCGGCCACGGAGGTGTTTCTTTCTTGAATGCGCACTGGGGCACTAACGGTGCGTATGATTTTTTCGCAAAAGATCGCGACGTCCTCTGGACTATGGACCATGGTTTGCAAGATGACAAACTCGTCTCCGCCATATCGTGCCACTGTGTCTGACGCCCGAATCACTTCTTGGAGCCTTTGGCCTATGATTTTCAATAGTTCATCGCCAGCGTCATGGCCAAGTGTGTCATTGACAGCTTTGAAGCCATCAAGATCGATCATTAACACGCTGATTCCCGGCGCGCCGCGACGTGTCTGTGATATGGCTTGTTTCAATCGATCTAGGAACAATTTTCGATTGGGTAATTCGGTGACGGCGTCGTAAAAGG
>RFGJ01000211.1 GCA_003696665.1 Gammaproteobacteria bacterium
ATTTTGGCCGCCACAACGACATCTGGCTGATAGCGAGCTGAGGCCGTCATCACAGGTTGCATAAAACGCCCCCAGACATCTGATACTTCGATCGATGTCGTATCTTCCAAGTCCATCAAGGGCAAAATCACCGGCAACGCACGTCGCTCTGCGAGTTCAGCAATCGTACGACCCTGCTCAGAATTTTCCTCAACGATAAACCGCTCGTATCCTTCCTCAGTGGCAAGCCACAGCATTACCAAAGGTCGGTTACTCTGCCACACCGGTAGCTGCGCATCAGCCAAAAAGTTCTGTACTGCGGTGGCATCGAAATGCAAAATGAGCTGCCAATCGCCGGCAGTGTTCTTTTCATAAGAAAAACGCTGCAAAAAACTCTGTGCCTTAGATAAATAGGAGCGCACGTACGCATTGGTGCGAACACTGTCCTGGCCGGTCACACGCACGAGCACCTGTAAGAAACCTTCGCGAATGCCTTGTGTGCGTGCCGCCTCTCCGCGATCGGCAACATTCACTTTGGCCATATACAAATTGTCTATCTGTGCGCCAAAGCTCGCACTCGCCAAGAGGAAGGATGCCGCAATATAAACAATGATAATCCGCATTGTTTGAACCACATTCCACGATTTAAACGCATCATACGCAATCCAGATAGACGCGCCAACCGACATCCTAGACAAAGTCCGCATTTTCTACCCAAGAACGCCTACGCTTGCTAAAATACCGCCGCGGTGAGACTTTATAGGAAAACTATTTCGTGAGCAACGAACACCAAAAGACAGGCTTGAGTTATAAGGATGCCGGTGTCGATATCGATGCCGGTGAACAACTCGTCACAAGAATCAAAACGATTACGGAATCGACAAAACGTGCTGAAGTGCTAGGAGGCATCGGTGGTTTTGGTGCGCTGTGCGCCATACCTTCTCGCTATCAGAACCCGGTGCTCGTTGCTGGAACCGATGGTGTTGGCACAAAACTTAAGCTTGCCATCGATCACGCTCGACATGAGTCTGTCGGCATTGACCTTGTGGCCATGTGTGTCAATGACCTCGTCGTGCAAGGCGCTGAGCCGCTTTTCTTCCTTGATTACTACGCGACGGGAAAGCTCGATGTGAACGTTGCTGAGCAGGTCGTGGCTGGTATTGGTGAAGGATGCCGACAAGCGGGCTGTGCGCTGATTGGTGGAGAAACGGCTGAAATGCCCGGCATGTACTCGCTAGGTGACTATGATTTGGCGGGATTTTGTGTCGGTGTTGTCGAACGGGATAAAATTATTGACGGCTCGGCCGTGCGTCCAGGAGATAAATTAATTGCACTCGCCTCAAGCGGACCACATTCCAATGGCTACTCGTTAATCAGAAAAGTCATCGACATCAGTGGTGCCAAACCGGACACGATGCTGGACAACCAAAGTTTGCTTGACCATGTTATGGCACCCACACGGATTTATGTCAAAACGATACTCGCGCTGTTGAAGAAAACACCTGTCCACACAATTGCCCATATCACTGGTGGTGGGCTCATCGAAAATATCCCAAGAGTATTGCCAAAAGGCACCATGGCCATCATAGACCGCAGTACATGGGAGTGGCCGACCATATTCCAGTGGTTGCAAAAAACTGGCAATATTGATGAAAACGAAATGTTCCGCACGTTTAACTGTGGTGTTGGCATGGTATTGGCGGTGCCTGAAGCCAGTGAAAAAACAGCATTGGCACAACTGGCAGCGCTTGGCGAGCGGGCTTGGACGATTGGGCATGTTGATCAAGCTGATGCGCAACAACGACCCTGTGTACGTTTCTGTTAGGAACCTTCATGCGCATCGCAGTACTCATTTCAGGCAGCGGTTCGAACTTACAAGCGCTAATTGACGCCTGCCGTGCCGGACGCATTGCTGGTGACATCGTTGGTGTCTTGTCTAACCGTCCGGATGCCTACGGTTTGACGCGAGCAACGCGCGCGGGTATCGACACCGAGGTCATTGATGACAAGAGTTTTAACGGCACGACCGAGTTCTGTTCAGCCATCGGCCTGACCTTGCAAGCATGGTCGCCCGATCTTGTTGTTTTGGCGGGCTTTATGAAAATACTGGACGCTTCGCTCACGGAACAGTGGCACGGGAAAATGCTGAATATACATCCGTCGCTGCTTCCCAAGTATCCTGGCCTTCATACGCATCGAAGGGTATTAGAAGCGGGTGACAAGATGCATGGCTGCAGCATTCATTTCGTCACCGCCGAGCTTGATGGCGGTCCGATCATTGCACAAGCGGCCACCAAAGTTTTTCCGAATGATACGGAACAAACACTGCAACAACGCGTCCAAACACTGGAGCACCAATTGTACCCTTTAGTCGTCAGTTGGTACTGCGACGGGCGCCTAGCGCTTAAAAATAATGAGGTCTACCTCGATGATAAAAAGGTGCCTGCCACTGGTATGCGGATTACTTTTGACGGTGACGTTTAGGTTGTCTGCTGAGCCATCACCAAAAGCTTGTGCAGAACAGCTCCAACGGCCTTACCGTGCTGTTTACCAGCTCCTTGATGATGACGGAGACGCAGTGGGTCAAGCCATTCGCGAGTTATCATTCGATAGTGCCAGCGGCTTATGGGACCTGAAACAACACTCAAGCGCCAAGAAATTCTTTTTCAAAGATGAACGCATTGAAGAGACGCGTTTTCGTATCCACAATGAACAGCTGTTTCCTGTCGAATATCGCTACTTGATTTCAAATTCTTTTCGGGAAAAAACCACAGTTGAGCATTTTGACTGGAAACATAAGGTGGCAGTCGGCCAACGCAGCGATAATCGACAATGGCGAAAGAATATCAAGCCGGGCGTCGTCGATCCGCTTGCTGTGCAGTGGGCACTCCGCCATCGTCTGCTGCAACAAAATGTTTGGAAGGCCAATGCCGTCATCACTTTTGCAGTCAGTAAAAAAAACAGTATCCGCGTGGAAAATTATACGGTGGTTGGACACAGACAATGCCCCCCCCCCTTCGGGGACAGTGACTGTCTCGTGATCGAACGCACCTCGGGCACACGGCTGACCCGTTCATGGCATGCCAGTTCACTGTGTTACTTGCCAGTTCGCATCGAACAATACAAAAAAGGCCACCTACAAGCGGTGGCCGCATTGACAGAAGTTCGGTACGAACCACACTCAGGTTCTCGGTAAGGTCACACCGGTTTGTCCCATATATTTGCCACCCCGGTCCTTGTACGAGACTTCACACACTTCATCGGATTCAAAAAACAGCATCTGCGCAACGCCTTCATTGGCGTAGATTTTGGCCGGTAGAGGCGTGGTATTCGAAAATTCCAGCGTCACATGCCCCTCCCATTCCGGCTCCAAAGGCGTGACGTTGACGATGATGCCGCATCGCGCATAAGTCGATTTGCCTAGGCAAACCGTGAGCACATTTCTTGGAATGCGGAAATATTCTACGGTGCGTGCCAATGCAAATGAGTTCGGCGGGATAATGCACACATCGGATTTTACGTCCACGAAACTACCTTCATCGAACCCCTTTGGGTCAACAATGGCAGAATTGATGTTGGTGAAAATCTTGAATTCATCGGCACAACGAACGTCGTAGCCGTAGCTCGACGTTCCATAAGACACGAGTTTACGATCTCCGTGGTAGCGAACTTGGCCGGGCTCAAACGGCTCAATCATGCCGTATTCTTCCGCCATTCGGCGGATCCACCTATCAGACTTGATACTCATAAACTAACCCTCTTAAACACATATGGGCCAGTAAACCACATTCATTAGATCGTCGCCAGTGGAACAACAAAGCCCGGCCTTGCAGCCGGGCTTTGTCTCACAACCGAGAATTAGAAGCTGTATTCAAATTCTACGGCTGCTTCGCGGCCGATACCGGCACCGCCATACATGAAGTAGTTATACCAGGGATACTCGTAGAATAGGAACGAGTCGTCTTCTGGCGGGAACTTGTTGAACAAGTTCGTCACCCGCAGACCAACCTGGAACGAGTCAGACACATTGTATTGAGCCGTCAAGTTATA
>RFGJ01000212.1 GCA_003696665.1 Gammaproteobacteria bacterium
CCCCTTTTCAAAACCGCAACAGAAGCATTCTTTGACCAGAATTCCTGGGAACGAGAAGACGGCCTGCGTTGGGCGTGGATTGCAGCACGCCTGAACATCCCTGTGCCTGCCACAGGGTTCTTGTATTTGTGCCGGGATGGTGAATGGCGCTCGCCTGGAAAAACGGAATTACTTGGAGACATCAGTCCAGACCTGGAAGAGATTGTTCCCAAAACATGGCTTGAATCTCATGCCCTGCACGAGGATTACTGGACAAGGGTACCGGCAGAATATCGCACAGCCTGGAACAACTGGATTTCCAGCCAGAATAGCCGCCTGCGGGGATTTATCCGTCTGGCACAAAAAGACGAGTGGATTGATGGACGTGCTAAATTTGAGCAGGAATGCCGTCGACGCGGTGGACATCTCCCACAGCATTATCCACGCAAGACTGATGTGTTTCTCTTTGAGGATTACGATTTTAGTGATGATTTGTGGCACCATTGGGAACAGACGGCCCTAAGCAGGCCCACTCTTTGGAGCCGGATACTGTACTACATCCTGAAAGACTGGGAAGTCGGAAAATGGGAAGAGAGAATTCTCGTTAAAGACGTATTTCAGTACTCCAATAACTATGACAACCGCCTGGATGTCGGGTATCTCTTCTCGTATTGGATTATACGCCTGCGTGAAAAACCTTGCGTACTCGATGAACATGGAAACCCGCGTCTGCCACACGGAGTCTTTCGCCGCAACTCCAACACCGAGGCGCTGCGAGGAACGGTCACCTTTTTACACCCCGAGTTCGATGCTCCTAAGTTCGATGCGCTTTTCCAGGCTTTGGGTATCCCAAACCGTCCGGGAGATGCCGATGTGTTCGTCCAGCGACTGCGGGCATGGATACAGTCCAGCGAACCACCTATCGGAGAAATCGGGGCATTGTACGACCGTATCTCCCTGGTGCTGCCTAATCTTGCCGCTGAGGCGCGCGAGGCATTGATAGCACGTTTCCAAAACGAGCCGCTGCTTTTGGGGGATGACGGCGCCTGGCATACGAGCAGGGATATTTACCAGCGCAACCCGGAACGATTGCCAGGCATTATTACGTTGCATCCGGATTTGCCATCAGACCTGTCGCCATTTTGGAACGCTTTAGGTGTGCCGCTGGAACCGTCCTGGACACAGATTCTGGCGTGGCTGCGTCAATTGCCCAAAGGAAAATCACTGGGCACAGACACCCTCTCTCGCTTGCGCCAGATTTTGAAAGCACGCCCCGCGCAAACCTGGAAAGATACGGCCCATTGGTTGAACGGTGCAGGAGAATGGGTTCCAGTAACTGAACTGCGCTACAAAGCCACCTACAAAGACTTGCAGCGGTTCTTCCCAAAGGTTCGCCGTCAATGCGCCGATGTGAGCGCCCTGGCACCGGAACAATCTGCGGACATTCCTCTGCAGAACATCGAGCAAGTGTTGGAATATCGCCCTGAAGCGCCTCAAGGAAGTAGGAATCAACCCACGCCTGCCTGGATGCAAACGCTGGCGCGTTGCCTGCGCCGCGTTGTCCTGCAAGATGCCGACAAGGAAGCCCAGGTGCGTGGCCATGCTTTGCGCCTGGAGCACACAACTTTACGCCGTGTAAAAGAGTTGGCCTCGGTACCCTATCTGCAGCACGAACCGGTAGGACCTCCGTTCCCCGTTCCGGTTTTGTGGTACCAGAAAATGTTGTACTCTACCACTCCATCTTACGAAGACTTGACGCGTGAAATCCAGCGGGTTTTCCCCGAAGAAAGCCTGAAAAAGGCCATCCACGCCATGTGGAAGCGCCAGCCGGACGAGATTGAGAGATATTTCCAGCAGGAATTTACGTTACGAGATGCCGATTCGCTGGCAGACACCGCAGCGCAGGAACAAGCCCTCCCGACGCTTGCAACCCAACCGCCGAAAAGCAAGCGCATCCCCTTGACACAGGCAGACGGGCATGTGAGCGTTCAGGGAGAGGAAGAAAACCCACCGTCGGACAGCCCGGCACCAGAATCGTCACAATCACCCGGCTCACCCGAATCACACTTGCCAGATTCGGGAGCATCATCGCATACCCGCCGCGAGGCATGGGAAATTTTTTGGGCGCGGGAAGGCTTTACGCAACAAGAAGATAGCCGCTGGGTAAACCCCCTAACCGGGGAATGGGTACAACATCAGCGCAAGGCAGCATTTCGCTGGACACGCTACACATCTGACGGGATACCAATAGCCTGGTATTGGGACACTGAAAGCACCTTGGAGAAGGGCATCGAAATGCCTTTCGAGACCTGGTCGCGGCTCCAGAACACACCCGAGCGCGTCGTTTTGGTTTTGTGGCAGGGTGGCGAGGCCGAGGTACTCTCCGGCCGTGACCTTCAGGCCCAGATTAACCGTGAGAAAATCCAGGTTTACCCGGCTACTTACCGTTTGCGGCTGGTAAAACCGGACTGACATGATATAATCACTTGTGTCTACATTTGTGAACACAAGGAGAGGTGTCATGATTACCGTTGGTATACGTGAACTCAAACAGCGCGCCAGTGATTTGCTCCGCCAGGTACGTCAGAACGGGCAGGAAATCCAGGTGACCTACCACGGTGAGGTTATCGCCTTGATTGTGCCGGTGCAACGTCCCAGGCAAGAGGAAAGCAGCGATGACTGGGCCTCGCTGGATACCCTGGCCGCCGAAATCGGCGCCCACTGGCCGGAAGGACTGACCAGCATTGATGCCCTTGCCGAGGTACGCGCGTGAGCGGTTACATCGTAGTGGACGCCAGTTTATGGGTGGCGCGTCTGGTGGCAAATGACGTCTTTCATACCCGCAGCCGTGCCTGGATGGAGGCCCAGCGTGCCGCTGGAATCCGCTTCATCGCCCCCGCCTTATTGCTCGTGGAGGTCGCGGCAGCCATCTCGCGTCCCACGGGCAATCCTGCTCTGGCGCGCCGGGCAGTGGGTACGCTGCAATCCCTGGCCGATTTGCGTCTGGTGGAAATGGACCGGAGGCTCGTGCAGACGGCCACACAGGTCGCCACGGACCTGGGCGTGCGCGGCGCGGACGCCTTCTACATCGCCGTCGCCCGGCAGTTGAACCTCCCTCTGGCAACCCTGGACGTGGACCAGCGC
>RFGJ01000213.1 GCA_003696665.1 Gammaproteobacteria bacterium
AACTTCGCGGTAGTTGTCGTGAACAACAGCCTTCCCCGGGCCATATTGCACTACGTGCTATCCTGTGTTTGTCCTTTCGCGCTGCGGTCTTGTGTGGTTCGGGATAGCCGGCCCCGACGGGGCATGTGCAGCGATCAGAATTGATTCCACTCAGCACCCCGGCCGCAGGGCCGAGTTTCACCAGTTTGTGCAATGAGCACGCGTACGTGATCCCGTGAACGCAAAGTGATATGCACTTTGGCGCCAGGTGTATATGGGCGAAGCCTCCCGTCCTGATGGTGGAGGTGGGTTTTTCTTGTATTTGTAAAATTTCTAATAGATGAAAACGCATAAGTTGGCTCTGTTGATCATGGTTTTGCTGGGTATGCAACTGAGCGGACAGGCGCTGAATTGCATGGAGCGCGCTGATGGTTGTCTTATTTGTCTTGACAGGGCAAATACTGATCCTGTATGGGGTGGATGTGTAGGTACAGACGGCGATTGTATTATTATTGAAGTGACCTGCTCACCCGTTGAACAATAATTAACTACTTGCAGCCTGCGGCAATATTTACTGCCGCAGGCTGTACAATGGGTTATTCATGATTCAAAAGAAGAGTTTCAGTACAGGCATTCTGGCGGCATGTACGACCGTCCTTGTATTATTTTCCTGTGGGCCTACCGAAAGCGATGGAGATTCTTTTGCAGGAAGCATCTATAAAGGCTCATTGAAAAAGGTGAATTCACTGAGCATTCCCTTGGATTCGCTGACGCCGTTTGATGTGCCCTCCGTCAGTCCCTGTTATCGCAATGACAGCCTGTTTCTGGTATTGGCCAACTCGTGGGCCAATGCTGTGGATATTTATCACACTTCGGGCCTGTATGGTCGGATGCAGCCAGGCGAGGACAAGGGGCTATATAATGTGATTCAGACTTGCAGCGTGCGAAATCCGGATAGCATTCTGGTGTTTTTCAGGTTTCAGTTGGACAAGACAAAGCTCATCGATCTGGAAGGACGTGTGGTTGATGAACGCGTTATTGAAAATCCTCAATACGCTGGCTTCAATCACATACACCGGGTGTTGTGGTGGAAGGACTATCTGTTCCTGCTCGAGGGG
>RFGJ01000214.1 GCA_003696665.1 Gammaproteobacteria bacterium
CCAAAATTTACGAATACCCAAATGGCAGTGGTAAAATTCGTACCAATGCACCTATCTAAAAACACCGCCGGGACATGGTCGCACACGTCCCGGCGGCAAGCCACGCGATTGCGGCGCGTGGGGAATTGGTATCTTATCCTATTTGCGCCGCAGTCGCAACTCGCGATGGCGGCGTTTTTTTGTTTGTTGTTTTGAACATCCTGGATAGAAACCCTCATGACGCAAGGCAGAGACGAAGCAACTACTCGCAGAGAACTAATTGATCGCCAGCTCCATCAAGCAGGCTGGTCAACACTGCGCCGAAAAGTGATAGAAGAATTGGCATTACCGCGTGCCGCGCTCCAAACTTCTGATGGCTCCGGGGATTATGGCGTGGAATTTGCGGATTATGCCCTTCTGGGCCGAGACGAAAAGCCCCTGGCAATTGTGGAAGCAAAACGCACCAGCCGCGATCCTCTTGTGGGGGAGCGCCAGGCTACGGATTACGCCGACCTGATACAAGCAAGTTACGGAGTTGAACCGTTCATCTTCCTCGCCAACGGAAATGAAATCTGGTTTCTCGACCGTTTCCGCTATCCGGTGCGCCGGGTGAGCGGCTTTTTTACCCGTGATGACCTTGAACGGTTGCAATTCCAGCGCGAGTATGCAATCGATCCGACAACCGTTGCTCCTAATCTCAAAATCATTGACCGCCCTTACCAATTGCAGGCGGTGAAAACGATATGCGAGCGGCTGGAAGACCGACACCGAAAAATTTTGTTGGTCATGGCAACGGGGACTGGGAAAACCCGCACGGCAATTGCGTTGGTGGATGTGCTTCTGCGCAGTCGGTGGGTACAGCGTGTTCTTTTCCTGGCCGACCGGCGCGAGTTAGTGCGTCAGGCTTTGGGGGCTTTCAAAGAACATTTACCCGCTCAGAGCCGCACTCGCGTTGAAGGCGGGGCCATTGACAGAGGCGCACGCATTCACGTCGCCACCTACCCCAGCATGATGCAGGTTTACCAGCAATTATCACCTGGCTTTTACGACCTGATCATCGCTGATGAAAGTCACCGCTCCATCTACAAAAGGTACAAGGCCATCCTGGAGCATTTCGACGCCTTGCAGTTGGGATTGACGGCCACCCCGACCGACTACATCGACCACAATACGTTTGACTTGTTCGGCTGTTCTGACGGCTTACCAACTTTCAATTATTCATTTGAAGAAGCCAAGGATGACAAATATCTGGTCAATTACAAAGTGCTGGAATCCAAAACCAAATTCCAGATTCAGGGGATCAAAGCCGGGCAGTTGCCCCCGGAACTGCAACGGCAAATCGAGGAACAGGGTCTTGATCTGAGCGAGATCGATTTTGAAGGCACTGACCTGGAAAGGCGCGTCACTAACACCGGCACCAATGACGCCATCGTGCGCGAATTCATGGAAAACAGCCGCAAGGATGCCAGTGGAACGCTGCCGGAGAAATCCATCATCTTTGCCATCAGCCACGCGCACGCTATGGAAATCTACAAAAGTTTCAACCGCCTCTACCCGGCCTTACAGGCCAAAGGCTTTGCGCGCGTGATTGATAGCCATATCGAGCGGGCGGACAAAATTCTGAACGATTTCAAGTACGAGGAGATGCCGCGCGTCGCCATCTCAGTAGATATGCTGGATACCGGCATCGATATTCCGCGCATCCAAAACCTGGTTTTTGCCAAGCCGGTGTATAGTCAGGTCAAATTCTGGCAGATGATCGGGCGCGGCACCCGGCTTTGGAAAGACCCTCACAGCGGCAGGGAAAAAAAGGATTTTCTGATTCTCGACTTTTGGGACAACTTTGCTTATTTCCAGATGAACCCTGAGGGTGAGGTTGCCAACCCTACCGAAGCTCTGCCGGTACGCCTGTTTCGCTTGCGGTTGGAAAAGTTGCTCTTGCTGCGTGGTCAGGGGGAGGAAGATCACGCCGCGGATACTGTCCGTCAGTTGCAATCCCTCCTGGCTGGTGTACCAGGCGAAAACGTCAATGTCCGCCCGCATGCTGAAGAAGTGCAGAAGTTAATCGCTCAAGCCGAAGCCTGGGATGAACTTGACGAAAAACGCCTGGATTACCTCAGCAAAACTATTGCTCCATTGCTACGCTTTTTGCCAGATGTCAATTTGCCAACGATGACATTCGAAGCGCGCCTTGAAGCACTCGCTGCGGCGCACCTGCGCGGCGATTTGGAAACGGTTGAGCAATTGCGCACCAAAATCCTGGATGACCTCGACCGCCTGCCCCCTGAATTGCCGGAAATTGCCGCCGAAGCGGAAACGCTTGCCTGGGCGCGAAGTGATGGCTTTTGGCGGTATCTGGACTATGAACGGATACTGTCTCTGCAAGAGTCTATTGCGCCGTTAATGCGTTACCGCCAGCGCCAGCCCCAGCGGATTATTCGACTCAATTTACCGGATGAAATTGCTGCCCGTTACTGGGTGACCTATGGCCCCGCCGGAGAGGGGGCTTTCGTGGAAACCTACCGTGAGCAGGTGGAAACCTTTGTGCGTGAACTGGCTTCACAGCACCCTGCCCTTCAGAAACTCTCGCGAGATGAGCCATTGACCGACGAAGAATTGCGCGATGTGGAAAATGCTCTCAACCGTCCGGACCTGTTCATCACCACTGATACCCTGCGCCAGGCTTACGAACAGCCGCAGGCGGAACTTGTGGACTTTCTGCGCCATATACTGAGGGTTGCCACTTTTCCCAGCCGGGAGGAGGTTATTCGTCAGGCGTTTCAGGAGTTTATCCAGGCACATCCCGAATTCCGCGCCCCGCAAATTCAATTTCTGCGCATGGTGCAGACCGCCATTATCAGCCGCAACCGCATCACCACAGAGACCTTACGCCTGCCGCCCTTCTCGCGCATTGGGCAGGCTGAAAAACTATTCAACACAGAACAACTCGATGATATTCTGGCGCTGACCAGAAAATTTGCCTAAAGGACCGCTATGCTATCACCTCAACTCCGCAAAAAAGTTTTCAACCTGTGGACGATGTTTTGGTCGAGCGGGATGACCAACCCCTTGACCTCCATCGAGCAAATCACCTATCTACTCTTTCTCAAACGACTGGAAGCCCTTGATCGGGAGCGCGTGAATAAGGGGAAACCGTCCCTTTATGGGGTACGCCCCAACTGTCAGTTGCGCCACCACCAAGACGACAAACCCGGGGAGGACGATGCCTGCAATGGGCATCCCACCTGTAAATGGTCCTACATCCGTCAAAATCCCGATCATGAGCATATCAGCCAGTACGTTTTCCCTTGGCTGCGGGTGTTGGATGAGACCATCGCCCAACTGGGAAATGGCGAGAATGGCAACAGCGTGGCGCAAAACGCCCACATGATGGAGGATGCCTACTTCCAGTTGCCGCGCGAGAAGCGCGGTACATTGCAAGATGCCATTGCCGCCATTGA
>RFGJ01000215.1 GCA_003696665.1 Gammaproteobacteria bacterium
ACATGCCGATATAGAATCGTACCTTCGCGACCAATCACGTAAGTTTCCGGTGCCCCATAAGCCCCCAGATCAATTCCCAAGCGGCCTTTCTCGTCAAAAATAACACCACGATACGGATTTCCCTGTTCTCGCAAATAAGTTAACGCATCCTTCCGATTATCCTGAAAATTGAGCCCCCATACCGGAATGTTTTCTTCTTTCGCGAGTCGCGTAATAAATGGATGTTCGTGATAACACGCCGGACACCAACTCGCCCATAAGTTAATCAAAGCTGGCCCTTTAATGTCGTTGTCCGTGATCTGCCTGTCCGGTGTCAGCAAATCGGGCAAGGAAAATTTTGGCAGCGGTCGTCCAATGACTTGCGATTCTAGCAATGTCGGATCCTTTCCTATGCCCTGCCATAACAATACGGTCAAACCAACAAACACTGTCAATGGTAAGAAGTACAACAACAGTCGCTTCGATTGTGCCATGCTCTTATGATGCCTCCGCAATATTTAATTTTTGAGTTTTTCGGTAGCGCCGATCGACCAAGGCAATCAGTGCGCCAAGCGCCATCATTAGCCCCCCTAACCAAATCCAACGAACAAAAGGTTTTACATAGATCCGAATCGTCCAACTGCCATCTGGCATTGGCTCTCCCAACGCAATATAGAGATCGCGCATCAAGCCCCAGTCAATCGCCGCTTCCGTCATTAACCGACCAGAAGCGCTGTAGGTGCGTTTTTCCGGATAGAGTGTGAGCTCAGTGCGACCTGCCTGATCAAGCACATGGAAAACACCCTGTGTGCCCTGATAATTGGGACCAACGATGTCGCGCGTGCCCTTAAAAACAAACTGATACCCAGCCACGACCACTTTTTGTCCTGCCGCCACCCGAAGATTTTTCTCAACATCAAGGTGACTGACCATCACCACGCCAAATACCGTTGCTGCCACCCCCACATGGGCCAAGTACATTCCCCAGTGACTCGCACCGATAGAGCGCACACGACGCAATGCCGATGACCGTTTAAATAAATCGACTGATTGGCCGAGCACTATCCAAGCGCTTAAGAATACGCCAAGCCCAACTTGCCAAGGCACGGTCTGCATCCTTCGCGGCACGAGATAAGCCAAAGCCGCAGCCAATACAAACGCGCTCGCGGCACTCCAACGCATATCATTCCAGAGCGCCTGCACTTGCGTCGTTCGCCAGCGCGACAAAGGCCCGATGCCAATAAGAAACAGTAATGGCACCATCAAGACATTGAACACAAAATTGAAGTAAGGCGGCCCAACCGATACTTTTCCAGCGTTCATCGCTTCCGCAATAATGGGTTGTAATGTGCCGAATAACACCGCAAAGGTGGCCACAGCAAGCAAGAGATTATTCAGCAAAAATAGCGTTTCACGTGATAGATAATCAAACCAGGCATGAACGCTCACCGCATGTGCTCGAACCGCAAAAATGAACATGGATGTGCCGACGACAACCCCCAAAAAGATCAGAATATAAGTTCCACGAACGGGATCATTGGCAAAGGCATGCACAGACGTGAGGACGCCGGAACGAACAAGAAACGTACCCAGCAGACTGAAACTAAATGCCGTAATTGCCAGCAATGTTGTCCATGCCTTGAATACACCGCGCTTTTCTGTGGCGGCGAGTGAATGGATCAATGCGGCGCCGACAAGCCATGGCATAAAAGATGCGTTTTCGACCGGATCCCAAAACCACCAGCCCCCCCAACCCAGCTCATAATAAGCCCACCAGCTTCCTAAGGTGATGCCGAGCGTCAAAAACATCCAGGCGGCCAGCGTCCAAGGACGTACCCAGCGTGCCCACAGAGAATCGATGCGGCCTTCAAGCATGGCCGCCAGCGAAAAGGCAAAAGCGACAGAAAATCCGACATAGCCCATATACAACATCGGCGGATGGACAACAAGGCCAGGGTCCTGAAGCAAAGGATTCAAGTCAGCGCCGTCAAGCGGGTACTCGTGTGGAAAAACTGAAAAAGGGTTTGAGGTGACAAGAATGAACGCATCAAAACCAAAAGCGATCGCTGAAAGTATCGCCAGGACGCGCGCACGCGTCAAACCTGGCAAGCCGCGAGAAAAAAAGGACACCGCCATCATCCATAGTACGAGCAGCATGGTCCATAGCAGCAACGACCCTTCGTGCCCGCCCCAAGTGCCAGCCACCTTGTATGGCAACGGCAATGCCGTATTGGAGTGTGACGCAACATAACGGATATAAAAGGCATCATTCACAAACGCCCACACCAGTGCGCCAAATGACACAAAAAGAAAAATTCCATGCATGTAGGTCAGTGGCGCGGCAAGTTTAACGAGTCGCCACTTGCCTCGCGACACACCCAGCGTCGGAAGCACAAAATTGATCAAAGCCAGTGCGGCGGCAAAGCTAAGTGCCCAAGTGCCAATGACAGAAATCATTGTTTTCTCGCTTTTTTCAGCTCTTCAACGGACATGTTGCGTGCTTTTGCCTCTGCTTGCAGTACGGCTTCCGCAACTTCAGGCGGCATGTAAACTTCATCATGCTTGGCAAGCACCTCTGAAGCCACAAATATACCGTCGTCACGCAGTTTACCAAGTGCTACGATGCCCTGCCCTTCACGAAACAAGTCAGGCAATATATCGTTGTACAATATTTCGACTTCATGTCCCTTGTCCGATACTTTAAAGCGCACTTCGGTGCCTTTGTCGGCGCGCTTAATAGAACCGGCAACAACCAGCCCGCCAACCCTAATGAGTTTCCCTGTTGGCGCTTTTCCTTCAGCAATCTCTGAAGGCGAATAAAACAAGTTTATGTTTTGTTGCATGGCATAAAGCGCAAGCGCTATTGCGGCGCCCACGCCAAAAACGATCGAAAGCACAAAGATCAAGCGACGTTTGCGTGCTGGTTTCATCCGCGATTCTCCTTCCGTTTTGCCAAGTTGATTTTTCGAGCAACTTTTTGAATTGCACGCTTTTTCGCTGAAATAGACCAGACTGCAAGTACGACAAAGGACGTCACCACGAGTCCGTAGCTCGTCCACACAAAAAATGCATGTTTTCCAAAGTCAGGCAACATTGGCTTTTTTCTCCAGCAGCTCACATACCCATTGTTTGCGCCACTCCCGATCCAATATCTCAGTCTGAATCCTGACAATACAGATCCACGCGACCAACAGACCAGTGGCAATCATCATTACGTACAAGGCCACGCCCATTTCACTATCAATCAAAGGTTTTCCAAGACGAGTAATTGTCGCCTTTTGATGCAACGTATTCCACCAATAAACGGAATAGTGAATAATTGGCACATTGACCACCCCAACCATCGCCAAAACCGCCGAGGCACGGTCACCAACTTCCCGGTCCTCAAAAGCCCGGTGCAGCGCAATATAACCCAGATACAAAAAAAGCAGTATCAATTCCGAGGTCAAACGGGCATCCCATACCCACCAGGTCCCCCAAGTCGGGCGCCCCCACAGCGAGCCGGTGATGAGTGTCACTGCGGTCAATAACGCACCCACTGGTGCTATGGCGATGGCCACCATGTAAGCCAACCGAATTCGCCATATGTAACCGATCGCCGCCGAGACGGCCATGGTCATGTATAACGCCATGGAGCCCATTGCCGCCGGCACATGAAGATACATAATCCGTACCGAGTCACCTTGCTGATAATCTGGCGGCGTGGCCCACAGTGACAGATAGACTCCGACAACGAACAATAACACGCCTGACCACAAGAGCTTTGTTGCCCAGCGTTCGCTAAGTACATAGAACCACTTGGGAGATGAAAGTCTGTGAAACCAAGCCCAGTCCATTATTCCTCCTAACGAATCGACACGCGAACGGATGCGAGGGCAGCCAGTGGCGCCAAGGGCAACGCCAATGCCAGTATCGCGCCAAGCAAAGCAAGCTGACCAGAATAACTTAATTCCATTGCCGCAGCCATCACCGCACTGGTTCCGAAAATGAGCACAGGCACGTACAAAGGCAGCACCAATAGTGCTAAGAGTACCCCGCTTTGGCGTAACCCGACCGTCAGGCCAGAACCCACGGCACCCAGCAAGCTGAGGGTTGGCGTGGCAAGCAATAACGCCCAAAATTCCACCATAATCGTGTGGCCAGATAACTGCATCATGCCTCCTAACACCGGTGACAAAAGCGTCAGAGGTAATCCAGACAATAACCAATGGGCGGCAATCTTACTGGCAACAACGGTCATGGGCTGACCAGACTGAAGCACCAAATACTCAAGGGTACCATCGTGGTAGTCCTCTTTATACAGCCCTTCAAGCGAGAGCAAAGTTGAAAGCAGCGCTGCCACAAATATGACACCGGGCCCCATCAGTCGAAGGAGCCTGCCTTCCGGTGTCACCGCCAATGGAAAAAGGGTGACCACGATGACAAAAAACGCCAAGGCATTTAGCAGATCCTGTCTGGAGCGCCAGTAACGAACAATTTCTCTAGTTAATAGCTGACCGAACACCGGTAATCCCCGATATCTATGGCACGAATCTGAGATGACCATCGCAACGGTTGGTGACTGGTTAACACCACCGCCCCTCCATTCGACACAAAAGTGGAAATCAACCCTTCGAGCCACTGGCAGCCCTCGACGTCGATGGCAGTGAACGGCTCGTCGAGCACCCAGACCATCGTGTCACTCAGCAATAGTCTGGCCAATGCGACACGTCGTCCTTGACCAGCCGACAAATAACGCACCGGACTATCGACGTACTCAGCCAGACCTACCTCAGCTAGGGCATCAAGAGCCTGCTCTTCAGTCACCCTCCTTCCATTGACAGGGTGCAAAAGCAAATTCTCTAATGCTGTTAACTCGGCCTTTACGCATGCCTTGTGCCCCAAATACATCGGGCTAGCATCATTTTCAAGAAACCATTTCACTCTGCCTTCATTGGGCTCGATCAGGCCACACAAAGTTCGTAGCAATGTGGTTTTGCCAGCACCATTCGCACCTGTAATTTGAACCAATTCCCCCTGATCGAGCTCGAGGTCTAGGCGTCTAAACAACCATCGTTCAGAGCGGCGTACCCCAAGTTGTTCGGTTTGCAATCGTTTTATCATAAAGTGATGTCTGAAGCGTCTGCTCAATCAGGCTATACTTTAAACGGATGACGATTCTGATTGCCCAGAGGCGCTGTGTCAAATATAACCACGACGTATGCTTATTCTATCGAGCAACCAACGGCGGCTTTAATGACCGTGATCAAAGGGCTGCCGCTTAGACAACCGATTCCTGCCTCTTTAGTGAAAATCAATCAGTCGTTTTTCGTGCTTATCGGCGAGACGAGAGCACTCAAAATTCCAGTTCCGAAAAACTTCCAATTAACCGGAACTGCGGCCTATGCAGAAGTGACAATTGAACAAACCAAACCCACGCCACGCTTTACCATTCGCTTGTTCAATCGCCCGGCCACAACGGGCAAACACACCGCACAGCCACTGACAAGTGCTGACAAAACTGCAGCGTCTAAATCATTAGTAAGCACTTTACCGAGCCACAAGCCTCGTGCTCAAGCAGATAATCAACTGACGAGTTCGGCTCACGCCGCGATTGGCCAATCATCTGCGATAAAAGGAGTCACCACCAGCAAAGATGTTGTTCGGTCAGTCCTGACGACAACATCACGCGCCTTCGACTTGCAGACCACTGCCGCTCTGACGCAAGTCGGCGATAGTGCATCACCGTTGACAGCGGCCAGGCGTTTCTGGAAGCTCTTGGCGCTACCTCCAGCCACACTTCCACGAATTGCCCGCACATATCTTGAAAAACTCGCATTGCCACCCGCTCCCATTGCCGCCCTGAGTCACGGACGCGTCGATGAACAGCGGGTCGCGCAGGCGCTTCGACGCTGGGGGGAGGATCCATGGCAACAGCTTGCCAGTGTGCTGCCCACCGCAACAAACTCACAAGTGGCTCGACTCATTCGCGATAACCAAGTGATGCGTCACATCAAGATGCTTGAATTCTTGTTCTTTTTAAGGGCCCGAGATTTAAGCGGCAACATAAGTGAGAAGATTTCTTCCAATGTATGGGAAAGTATAGCGCTTCACATGATGGCTGTCCCCAAGCGCGGACAATCTCAACCGACCCCGGTCGATCAATGGGCCGAATTGCTGATAAGACAACTGGGCAATTTGCTTGTTCACAAATCACAATCAGAAAATCGCCAACCCGAGCGACACATCAATCCAAATGATGCCACCCTGCTCAATGTGTTCACCATCCCGTTTCCCCACAAAGACAGCCAAGTGGCGATTCATATCTATCGTGAGCCAAAGACTCGAAAAAGGACGGCAAACACCTCTCAGATATACCGACTAACGCTTTCGTTCGACTTCGGCTCTGACAAGCACATAGAAGTTGACGTCGAAATGGGGAAAAGCCATATGGCTATGGAATTTCAAGCCTCGCCATTTTTTTATCAACGCCTACGGCCAGCTAGGCTGAAACACTTGGAACAAAGTCTAAGTAAGCTCTTTCCGAATAAGTCGGTCCACTTGAACAAGATACTTAAAGTTTCGGAAACAAACAAATCGACGTTCACTGGAAAACATTGGGAGGTGTAGTCTTGGGTCACGTTTGGGACAACGAAGAAGCCATACAACAAGCCATCGCACTTTTCTATGATCAAATTAACGCGCCAAAAGTTGTCGCCCGCGGCGATGGTGCTGTTGCTCAACAAATCATCGAGCTTGCTCGTCAACATGGCGTGCATTTACACGAAGACCCTGGGCTATTGAAACAACTCGCCCATTTAGAAATTGGCGATGAAATCCCAGAGGAAGTGTACCGAGCGATCGCTGAAATTATTGCTTTTGTTTATTGGCTTAGAGAACAAAGCGACTGACCAAATTAACCAGCAGCCATTTTGGCCTGACTCATCTGGGCTAACAACTCCAGCTCTCCCCTCGTGAGATCACAGCATTGTTGAATTTCATCAAGCGAAGCGCCCATTTCCAACATCTTGGCAGCCTGCCGGTATGTTTTTTGCCCCGACTGCTTCACTCCGACCGGCTTTGTGATAACGGCGGCTTTCATCTGTTGCTCAAACCGTCGGAGCGCTTGGCCTTCTGCTCTGAGCATGCCTCTATTTTCTTCCACCTGCTGCTGCAACGCGGTAATCATGCCACGTAATCCCTCGATCTGACGCCACAGCCACCAAAGCCCTATCAGAAAAGACACGGCGGATAGCACAAAACCAAGCAGAAGCAACGCATCGATGCCCATCTTCCAAACCTAAAAGTCAGAGAAGTCGAGCTCAGCCCACTCTTCTTCGCCAAGCAATTTGTTCAAATCAACCAGAATCAGCAACTGATCATCTCGATTACAGACGCCTTGGATAAATTTCGAACTTTCCTCGTTACCAACATTTGGCGCGGTTTCGATTTCCGACGCTTTCAAATAAACAACTTCAGAGACAGCCTCAACCAAGATGCCAATTTCATGTCCTTCTGCCTCTATGATGACAATCCGCGTATTGTCGGTAATTTCAGGCGTTGGTAAACCGAACCGCTGCGCCGTATCAATCACCGTCACCACGTTGCCACGCAAATTAATGATGCCAAGTACGTAGGACGGAGCGCCTGGTACAGGTGCAATTTCCGTATGGCGCAAAACTTCCTTGACTTGCATGACATTAATGCCATACGTCTCTTGACCGAGCTGGAAGGTAACGTACTGCAATACCGGATCTTCGCCAGTGGATTTATGCACCGAGGTGCTGATTGTATCCGATGCCATAAAACATTCTCCTCAGAAAAACTCCGCCAAAAATTTGGCACACATGAGAAAACACGAAAATTATGCAGCAAAAACTATGCCTATCCACCGAAAATTACGCATATGCTAAGCATAGAACATTATTTACAATTTTCCATACTTCTCATCCGCGCCGTTCAGCATTGCGATAAACACATCGACGTCAATGAGTGCGCACATTTCCTCTTTTAACATGCCGGCCATCCAAGGTCGTTTTTTTCGACTCTCGCTCCACTGCACTTCGTCTTCATGGAAGGTTTTGGCCTTTTCGACCCCCGTCGCCCCCAATCCCCAATGCGTATCATCAAGCATAATCACATGATCATAATCAAGCCCTTCATTCCGAACCTCTTCATAACGCTCTGGCATAATCCACATGGCAGTGTCTATCACCGCAATATTTCCATGCGGAGAGTTCAAAAGCCCCATAAACCAAGGGGGTCGTCCAACGAGCTTCGTCACTTTTCGGTCTATTTTATGTATGCCCCCCAACTTCACTAACGGCACGGCCAAACGCAATTTGCCCAACTTGAAAATCAACGTTTGAAAACCGCCGTGTGCCCAATCTGGCCTACCAAAATACTCCGTTGACTGCCCCACAGAAATTGATTGTTCAGAAACCGCGACAGCCTCTTGGTGCGGCTGCATGGTTTCGTTGCCAACTGACACTTTCTCTTGCGTATCCATGCATTCTGGGGCGGACTTGACTTTTGTGTCTTGTTGCATGGCTGCCTGTGCGAGCAGGCGCTGTGCCACCTGTAGCCGTAACGCTTCATCCACGGGTGCTGCTAGTTTGGTTTTCAATCGCGTATCCGGGACCGGCTGTGTTTCGATTTTCCACGAACTGTGCTGCGCTGGCATCTCATCCGTGGGTGAGAGCAACGTACCAAGAAAGGTTTCAATGAGAGTGCGATCACGTTGGCTCATGACCCGCCTTTGCCTCCGGCAATCTTCCCTGCTCAAGATCGCGCAGCAAACGACGATAACCTTCAATGCCATGCGTGTTGGGATCAAGAGTATTGAGCGGAACATGTGCGGCACTCGCGTCACGGAATTTTGTGTCGACTGGAATCACGCCGTGCCATAGACAGTCCGGCCAGGTGTCTCGCATGGACCGCAACGCTTTAACTGAGGCTCGAGTACGGCGATCAAACATGGTCGGGATAATCGTGTACGAAAAACCATCTCGCCCTGCTCGTGCCACCATGCGCACCGTTTGGATCATCCTTTCTAACCCTTTCAACGCAAGTGGCTCAGTTTGGCATGGAATGAGCAGTCTGGCGCAGGCAGCTAACGCATTCACCATCAAAATGCCAAGTACCGGCGGGCAATCGATAAAGACGTATTCATAATCATCTGTAAGCTTACCGAGTAGGCGGTTCAGTAAAAAGCCCTTGCCTTCCAAGTTAGAGAGTTGCCGATCCAACGTCGCCATGGCGACAGACCCAGGCAGCAAGTCTAGATTTTCTACGCCAGTTTTAACGATCGCCCGTGTTTTTACCGTATAACGGGACCACTCTGGATGGTTTAAACAATCAAAAACGGAGGCTTCGAGGTCGTCTGCATCAATCCCAAAATATGCGGTCAATGAGGTATGTGGATCAATATCAACAAGCAGCACGGGCGCGCCTGCCTCCGCAAGGAGACCGCCCAAGCTCACGGCCGTTGTCGTCTTTCCTACACCGCCTTTCTGATTCGCGACAGTCAAAACTTGCATAGATTCTCCAAGTTTAAAGCGGCCTATTTTGTCGAACGCCCTCGTATAATCAGGCGACCATCTTCACCTCGGATGATTTCGAAGTCTTCGGGATGATTTCGCTCCTGACTCGTTTCGTCATCTGTAAGTGGTAACGGCGTACGTTCTCCTCGCACATACCGAGAAATCGCAATCACAACGCGTCGATTGCGTGCTCGGCCTTCTGGGGTCTCGTTATCCGCAATGGGGGCGTATTCCCCATAGCCTTCTATCGCCAGTCGCTCTGGCTCAATGGCATTGCCCTGCAACAATTGCACCACAGCCACGGCCCGCGCAGCAGAAAGTGCCCAGTTGGACTGAAACCGCCCACCCACGGGCTGGCTATCTGTGAATCCACGCACGCGAATCAAGTTGGTGGTTTTTTTTAGTACCGTTGCCACTTGCTGAAGCACTGCCTGCGCCGATGGAGACAACACATCAGAACCACTCGTGAATAAGAGGCCACTCGGAAAATCCAGTTCAATCCAGTCCTCAGTTGCGTTTATCTGAAGTAGTCCTTTTTCCGTCAAGGGGGAAAGTGCCTGCGCTAAATTTTCCGCCAATTGCTGGAATTCCTCTTGTGACTGTTGCGCAGTCGCATTCAATACGGCCAGTTCGCCCTCTGAAGCCTGTTTGGTGACCAAGGGCTCATCGCCCGATGATTCTACCCCTGGCAACGAATTATCCCGCCCAAGAATTGGTTCTTTTCGACGGTTGACCTCACCTTCATTGATCGGTTGCATTGACCGCTCAGGCCCTTTAAATGCGGCAAGTAAACTTTCGGCGAGCACCCGATACTTCCCTTCATTGACTTGCGAAATCGAATACATCACGACGAAAAAAGCCAAAAGCAAGGTAATAAAATCGGCGTAAGAAACCAGCCAACGGTCAGTTTTTTGATCATCAGAAACGGGATGACGCCTCATAACGCACCTCCTTCGTCAGAACGTGCGAAGGCGGACAGTCGATACTCTATGACCCGAGGATTTTCCCCCTCAGCAATTGCGACAATGCCATCGATCATCATTTCCCGATAACGGGACAATGCTGCAATGCGATATTTCAACTTATGAGCAATCGGTAATAACACTAAATTAGCCAAGGCGACGCCATACACGGTTGCGACAAAAGCTGTCGCAATACCAGGGCCAAGTTTGCTCGGTTCTGTCAGATTACCCATCACATGGATCAAACCTAACACCGCGCCGATAATCCCCATTGTTGGGCTGTATCCGCCCATGGCTTCATAAACACGCGCCGCCTCCAGTCCCTGTTGCTCATCAAGAATGAGTTCGTTTGTCATGGCAGTTCGTATGGTTTCGGGTTCAGCACCATCCACCAATAGAATCAAACCGTGACGGACAAAGGGATCGGGTTCGGACTCGGCAATATCTTCCAGACCCAGCAAGCCATCTCGCCGTGCTATCATGCTCCAATTCACCAGCTTACTGATACTTTGTCGAAATGGCATTTGATTATCTGCGACGATACGTGACAGCATTTGCAAGGCCCGCTTGAACGTTCGACTGGGCGTTTGCACCAACACCGCACCGATGCTTCCACCAAACACAATAACGGCAGCGGCTCCATTGAGAAGAATCCCCAAAGCGCCTCCTTCCAGCCATTGTCCAACCACTAATGCGGCTATCGCGACCAAAACGCCGACAAATACCAGCCAGTCAATTTTTCTCACGCCAGAACTCTCCGAATGGTCTGTGCCATGGATTCGACTGTAAGCTGGTTATCGGCAAGCCCGGAAGAAACTACAGCTTTGGGCATACCATAGACGACACATGATTGCTCATCCTGCGCCCATACAACGCCGCCTTTTTCTTTGAGTAACCGTGCACCATCACGACCATCGCTGCCCATACCTGTCAACACAATGGCCAAGGATTTTCTCCCAAAGTGTTTTGCCACCGAGGCAAAAGTAATGTCCACACAAGGCTGATAAGGCACACGATTATCTGGGGGCGCAATTCGGAAAGTTGGCGTACTGCCATCTGTCAAGTAACACTGATACCCACCCGGGGCAATATAGACATGTCCCGAAGCAAGACGCATCTGGTTTTTGGCTTCGACAACGGTCAAGGATGATATTTTGTTTAATCGACTGGCAAAAGCCCCCGTAAAACTACTGGGCATATGCTGAACAACAAGCATAGGCACACGCAAAGTGCCAGGCAACTCTGTGATCAATTTTTGTACAGCAACGGGTCCCCCAGTCGATGCGCCTATCACAATAATTGATATATCTTTCGGTAGAACAACAGCGCTGACTGCATCCCGAGGCGGGGATACAGGTTTTGTTTTTGGCTCTGAACTGGCCTCCCGAAGTGCCGACACGCCTTTCGGAGCTGTGGGTCGTTGTGGTGTTTGTGTGGTGGTGCTCGGTGCCTGTACATTTTTTTCGGTTGGGAGACGAGCACGGGAAACCGCCCTGACCTTTGCACGTAACCGGGCCGCATTCCTACCCCGGATATCTGACAGTTCCTCGTAGCTTTTTAGATGAAAGTCGATGGCGCCACTTTCAAGGGCCGCCAAGGTCAAGCGTGCCCCTTCGTAGGTGAGCGACGACAACATCAAAATTCTGGTTGGACATTTCGCCATGATTTCACGGGTCGCGGTAATGCCATCCATCACCGGCATTTCCACGTCCATGGTAATCACATCGGGCCTCAGTTGTTGGGCTTTTGTGATGGCTTCACGTCCGTTGTTGGCGACACCAACAACCTCGAAATCGGAGTCAATCTCGAGCATCTTGACAAGTTGTGTGCAAAAAAAACTCGAGTCGTCAACAATGAGTACCCGGATCGCCATGGTGTCAACCTAACGACGTGCGTAGTGGTTAAGCAAACTTGGCACGTCCAAAATCAGTGCAATCGTGCCATCACTAGTGATGGTGGCACCAGCCATCCCCGGTGTCCCATGCAACACTGGGCCCAGCGGCTTAATGACGACTTCTTCTTGTCCGATCAATGTATCAACGACAAAACCCACTCGACGCGTCCCCACCTGAAACAACACAACGTGACCACTGTCCTTGCGCTGATCGCGCTCTTCCGGTTTAAGCAGCCAGTCCTGAAGATAAAACAGGGGGATAGCCTTTTCGCGAACGACAATGACCAACTGTCCATCAACGATGTTGGTTCGAGTCAAGTCCAAATGGAATATTTCGCTCACAGAGGCCAGCGGGAACGCAAAAATGTGTCGCCCAACCGTCACCATCAGTGTCGGCAAAATAGCAAGTGTTAAAGGCACCTTGATCGAGAAACGCGTCCCCTTCCCCAGTTCTGATTCGATTCGAATGGTGCCATTGAGCTGCGCTATCCTTGTCTTGACCACATCCATGCCAACGCCACGCCCGGAGATATCCGACACATCTGTCTTGGTTGAAAAACCGGGCATGAAAATCAAGTTATAACACTCTTGCTCTGTCAATCGTGCTGCCGACTCCGCATCCATCAGCCCCTTTTCAACCGCCTTTTGGCGGAGCACTTCCGGGTCCATGCCAGCACCGTCATCTTCAATGCTTAGCAAAATATGGTCACCTTCCTGCGCGGCTGAAAGCACAATGGTTCCTGTTCGACTTTTACCATTTTTTTCGCGCACGTCCGGCATTTCAATGCCGTGGTCAACCGAATTTCTTACTAAGTGGACCAGCGGGTCTGCCAGCGCTTCGACCAGATTTTTATCCAGATCGGTCTCTTCCCCGACCATTTTTAATGTGATTTCTTTTTTCAGGTTCCGCGCCAAATCACGAACCACACGAGGGAAACGGCCAAACACTTTCTTGATTGGCTGCATGCGCGTTTTCATCACCGCGCCTTGCAAGTCCCCGGTGACAACATCCAGATTGGATATGGCTTTCAGCAGCCCCTCATCTTCATTCTGCTGCCCCAGACTCAAAAGCCGATTTCGGACAAGCACCAGCTCCCCAACAAGATTCATAATTTCGTCAAGTCTGCGCGTATCCACCCGTACGGTGGTTTCCGTAATCACTTTAGGCTGCGTGCCCTTAGCCGGTGCGACTTTGGTTTTCGGTGCCGCGGGTTTCTGTGGTGTCGGCGCAGTCGTCTTTTCAGACTTTATTTGTGGCGAGGACTTGTGGCTTGCTTCAGTTTTCTTGATTTCGTCAGGCTTGTTACCAGTCGTCGGTGACTTTGGCGTCTTGTCTGCATCTGTCTGAGTATTTTTCGTCGCGCTTGCGGCCCCAGGCGCCTTCCCTTGACCGTGCAACTGATCGAGCAAGGCTTCAAATTCTTCTTCGGTGATTTCATCACTATTCGACGGCGCAGGGCTCCCTGATTCACTCACCGTCGCCTCGGCAGGTGCTCTAGCATCATCCGTATGCGTCGTTCCTTGACTCGTTCCGTGCAACTCATCAAGCAAGGCTTCAAATTCTTCTTCGGTAATTTCATCACTGCCAGCTTTCGATGTCTTGGTGCCCGAATCGCCTTTTTGGGGTTCAGTGTCTTTAGCTGGACTAGCTTGTCCTGCTGCCCCGCCTGTTCCGCCCCCGTGCAACTCATCCAACAGCGCTTCGAATTCGTCTTCCGTGATGGTGTCATCCGCCTCATCCGTCACCTCAGTTGGTTCCGAAGGCGCATCACCTTCAGTGGATGCTGAATCAGCCTCCGGTGAATCAGGCGCCTCTCCTGAGGAATATTGTTCCAATTTTTTCACAAGCGCTTCAGGCGCGGGCCCTGGCTCTTCCCCCGCCTTAACCATTTCAAACATTTCATTCACGCAGTCCAGCGCCTGCAACGCGACATCCATGAGATCGGGGGTGACGGTCAATTCACCATTCCTGAGGCGATCAAAAACATTTTCCGCCGCATGACAAATCTCAACCAGATTGGTCAGCCCCAAAAAGCCCGCGCCCCCCTTGACCGTATGGTAGCCACGAAAGATCGCGTTGAGTAAATCCATGTCTTCAGGATTGTTCTCCAAGTCAACGAGCTGTTGGGACAGCGACTCGAGAATCTCTCCTGCCTCAATCAAAAAGTCCTGCAAAATTTCTTCGTCGGCATCAAACGCCATAGCCACTCCTAGAACCCGAGACTTGACAACAAATCATCAACATCGTCTTGACTTTGAACAACGTCATCCCTTTTATCGGCATTTACCGCCGGACCTTCAGCCTCAATTGTCGATTTTTCTTCTTTTTCTTTGGCCTTGTTGTACTCTTCCATTTGCCCAAACATACGAATGGTTTCCACCAAACTTTCTTCCACGTCCTGTACTAATTGAATGACCCGTTTGATAACTTGTCCGGTCAAATCCTGAAAGTCCTGCGCCATCAATACATTCGTCATCAGTTGACTTAAGTGTTCAGTGTCGTTGAAAAGCTGTTCAAGAAAGGGACCCAATTGAAAAAAGAATTCTCGGAACTCACCAGGCGCCTGTCGCTTTTCAGCCACCTTTTGCCAGCTCTCGAACAGCTGCCGCGAATGGTCGCCGATTGAACTGGATAACGCCATCACCTCCTCAACAGCGTCCATCGTCTTATTTGCCGCTTTATCTGTCATTTCGATTACATACTGGAGCCTATCCTTGGCATCCGGAATGTCGTGTGCCGCCAATTCGGCAAACCGTGAATCAAGTCGAAAATTGGCCAACGCGTCATGCAATTCACGTGTCAACCGCCCAACTTCCTGAAATAGCTCACTTTCACGCGGCTGCGTCAAATCAGCATAGGCTGATTCAATGGCTTCATCGTCGGACGATTCGATGGCAGCAAGCAATTTTTCTGCTTTTTCTTTTAGCTCTTCCTTATCAATCATGCGCCCAGTACCCTTTTACTGTTTTGATAGACGTTCAAAGATCTTTTCAATCTTTTCTTTCAATGTGCCTGCTGTAAATGGCTTGACGATATAGCCATTGACACCCGCTTGTGCCGCTTCAATGATTTGATCTCGCTTCGCTTCCGCTGTCACCATCAAAATCGGGATGTGTTTCAATTCAGGGTCATTTCTCACTGCCTTGACAAGTTCTATGCCTTGCATGCCGGGCATATTCCAGTCAGTGATGAGAAAGTCGATTCCCCCCTGCTTGAGGATAGGCAACGCCGTATTACCGTCATCGGCCTCGACGGTATTGGTGAAACCCAGGTCCCGCAACAAGTTCTTGACAATTCGACGCATCGTTGAAAAGTCATCAACGATGAGTATTTTCATGTTCTTATCCAAAACGTCCTCCGTTTTATTTCTGGGGAACAATCGTACAGTTATTATGACATCAAACGACTCTTGACCGTTAGTCTAGCCAATCTTTCATGCGTGCGCGTAATCTGGCGATGGCCTGCCCATGGATTTGGCATACACGCGACTCGCTAACACCCAGGACAAGCCCTATTTCCTTTAGATTGAGTTCCTGTTCGTAATACAACGACAAGGTCAACTTTTCACGTTCTGGTAGCTTGTCAATGGCCTCGCTTAATGCCTGACGAAAACGCGCGTCACTGACCTCATGCATCAGGTCCATTTGATCGACCAATTTTGTGCCGGCACCAATGTTCTCTTCCTGCCTGACCGCATCTTCAATGCCAATCACGCGAACACCGTTAATGTCCGCCACCATACGGTGGTACTGTTCGAGGCTAACACCAAGCCGTTCGGCAATTTCATCATCACGCGCGTCACGTCCGGTCTCTTGTTCAATGGCACTGATCGTGTCGGCGACTGCCCGTGCGTTCCGGTGAACACTCCGCGGTGCCCAGTCGCCCTTCCGAATTTCATCAATAATCGCGCCGCGGATCCGTATGCTGGCATAAGTCTCAAAGCTTGCACCTTTCGTATGATCAAAATTTCGTGCCGCTTCTAGTAAGCCGATCATCCCGGCTTGATATAAGTCGTCCAGTTCAACGTGTCTGGGTAACCGGGCCAAAACATGCAGGGCGATCCGCTTGACAAGCGGCGCATGCTGCTCAACTAGCTGATGCGCGTCGGCATGTTGGCGATACATGGCTACCCCTGTGTTCATAACTCACCCATAACCCCGGCTACCAGTCTCTCAGTAAAAAATTCAATGTGCCCCCGGGAGGCCACCGGAGGCGGCCAACTATCCACTTTTCTGGCAATTTGTTGTATCGCAACCGCGGCGGGCGTTCTCGGATGCAAATGCACTAGCGGTGTTTGCTTTCTCACCGCACTTCGAACGTTTTCATCAAATGGAATCGCACCAATATAGTCGACAGCGACATCTAAAAATTTGTCGGTCACCGCCGTCAATTTAGCAAAAAGCCGTTTCCCCTCCTGAGGACTGCGCACCATATTGGCCACAACACGAAAACGAAATACATCATGTTCTGTCGACAAAATTTTCATCAGTGCGTAGACATCCGTAATCGACGTCGGCTCGTCACAAACCACTGCAATAATATCTTGACTGGCTAAAGTAAAACTGATCACGTTATCCGCAATCCCTGCCGCAGTATCCACAATCAAGACGTCAATATCTTCAGTCAGGTGGCTAAACGCCCGGATTAAACCTGCATGTTCCGCTTGTGAAAGCTGCGCCATATCCTGCCGACCAGAAGAAGCCGGTACAATACGAATGCCGCCAGGGCCGCTTACGACAATATCGCTTAGGGCGCATTCTCCTCTCAGGACATGTGATAAATTTCTTTCTACCCGAAGACCAAGCATCACATCGACATTGGCCAAACCAAGGTCCGCATCAAGTAGCATGACGCGACGGCCAAGATCCGCCAACGCCACGGCCAAGTTGACCGAAAGACTGGTTTTACCGACACCGCCTTTACCACCAGTGACCGATACAACTTTTACAGGTTTCGTCATGCGTACTCCTGTTCTCAATATCCGGCGAAGCCCGCTCGCCTGATCAGTTGCGTAATCCACGGGTTAGGCTCTCAGTTTGAGCCCACCAACTGCCTGCGCTATCCGCCATTCCTCGGCTTCCTCGAGCGGATGCGCATTGGCAAGGCGAATTGCTTCTGCCACTAACTCATGTGCCTTGGGGATTCGAATGTCTTCAGGCACTTTCTGCCCATCTGTCACATACGCTATCGTCAATTGCTCCCGAATCACCTGACTCAGAACCGGGCCAAAGCTTGTCGCTTCATCCAGTTTAGTCAAAATCACCTCGGTGGGTGAAAATACGGAAAAACGCTTCACTGCTTCGGTCAAAGAAAACTGGTGCGCGGTCGCCGACAAAGTCAACCAAATACGGACCGGGTAGACGGTGTCGCCAAGTATAGCCGCCTGTTCTAATAAACGTTCGTCACGATGTGCCACTCCCGCGGTATCAATCAAAACCAGCTTTTTGTCCAATAACCGCTCCAATATTTGGTTAAGCTCAGCAGCGTCTTGCGTTATGAAACATTCAACACCCAATAATTGGGCATAAATCTGCAATTGCTCATGCGCACCGATGCGAAAACCATCCGTCGTTATCAAGGCAACGGCATCTGGTCCAAATTGCAAGACGCCACGGGCCGCCAGTTTTGCAAGTGTTGTTGTTTTCCCGACACCTGTCGGCCCAACCAATGCATAAACGCCCTGCTGCTGAACCAAATCTTTGTCTGTGATCGAAATGGCTTTGGCTGCCAGCGCCGCAACCTTATACCAGGCGTCACCAATCTCCTCGGAGTGTACTTGGCTGGCAAAATGATTCGCCAACGACACCGGAAGTCCGAGATTGACCAAACGACGCATCATTTCACAATACACCGGTGTTTGCTTCGCCCTACGCTGCCAACCAAAATCCGCCATTTGTGTTTCAAGCAGATGTCGTAAAGCTTGCATTTCTTCAGTCAGACTTTCACGCAGTCTCGCTAGTGACGGGTCTTCTAGCCATTGCGTTTCTTTCGCGGATGTGCCTGAAGACACAGAACGCGTCCGCTGTCTCGAGGGACTATCTGTCTTGTTTTGCCAGGGAGACTGCTCTGCCAATCTGTCCATTGCGCTATCCGGAGACACCAAAGGCTTTGTCGATGCTCGCTCATCCAGTGACTTTGTTTTTTCTCTTTCAGCCTCTTGCTCCGATGCATTATCGAGCGCACCGGGATGGTGTTGGCTGGTTGGTTGCGCATCGTTTTTTTGACGCCTTGCCGCCAAGAGCGCTTCGTCGTAATCGATTGCCGCCACAATTTCGACGCCACCGGCCACGGCACCAGAAGACAGGATGGCCGCATCAGGACCAAGCTCCTTGCTGACCAATGTTAACGCTGTGCGCATATCTGGCGC
>RFGJ01000216.1 GCA_003696665.1 Gammaproteobacteria bacterium
CCCATATTCGCTGTCATATCCCCAGACGTAGGGCGGGCAACCTGCCCGCCGGGTGCACCCGCGACGCGACCGGGCTGCCGATTCTCCAGGAACCTCGTCGGGCTGGTAGCCTGACCTACGTCGGGGTGCATCACCACCTTCCCGGAAGTTTCCGAACTTCCGGGAAGGTTACGCCTTCTCCACAGCCCCGGCGGAGACCGCGTGACACCACCGTGACCGGGGACGGTTCTGAACGCTAAGATGTTCTAATATTTGTCAAGGGGGTCGCACACCAACAATCGAATAGCGAAAGACGCAAAGAAAGCCACGGATGAATCCACCGATCTGGCACGTGCTTGTAGGCCACGCAGACGCAGCTCACAGTGCATGGTCCTCATTGTCCTTATGATATGCCAGAAGCCATCTGGAGTGCGGCGCATAGTCTATTCGATAGAGGCGTTCGGCTTCCAGTTCCTGCCAGACCTTCTTTGTCACGCGAATCCGCTCGTTCTTCACAGCGACAAAGTATTGAGTTGGACCACGGACACGTAACTTGGATTTGTGAATAGGCCCGACGAGTGTAACTGACTTCGCGAGCAAAATGTCAAGTGCATAGTTCCGGATAACCGTTGCCGCAAGAACGATCACTCCTACCACCAGAAACCACCGCGCAGGTGTATGCCAAAGCCAAAGCACGACGAACATGCCCGGGATCAGGGTAAGTACGACATACCTCAGCATTTGGAGGGTTAGGAATCTCCGTTGTTTTGGTTCAATATAACCTTCTACGTTTGATGCCTCGATCCCGGATGCCTTCATTTTGACGATTCTCCCCGAAGTTTCTTGCGCAGATCATCCAATAACGGGGAAGACAATTCACCTGTTGTAAAATCAAACTTCACCCAAGGAAGGGTGTAGTTCACCACTGACTCCGACGCACTCAGATTCGCTCCAGGCGCAAATCCAAAGAACTCTCCATGTGCGCCGTCCGGTTCCAGAGGCGCAGAAAAACGTCCCGCAGTTAAACCAACACCGACACTTGCCGTTCCATCGGTTACTTCAAACACGCCCTGATAGCTATCCGCATCGGGCAAATCGCGAACGCGAGATACATAAACCTTGGCATTGGCCCCTATACCCACTGTAGCACCGGCACCTCCGTATGTGTAGAGTGCCACCTCGCCGTCTTTATGAGCGAGAACTTCAATCCCTCCTGTACCGGAAAAGCCAAAAGGTCCAATCATTGCGGCATCGGCATTTACACCTAATCCTACAGAGATCGCCGTTACCGGCGACGTATCGCGTCTTTCCGATGGGATATAGATCGGCTCTGCCGTGCGCACCAACCCCTTGGCTGGCTTATCACCGTACCAAATGAACGGATCATCAGGCTTGTCCTCATAAATGTAATGCCCTGTCGGATCAATGTACCGCAACGGATTCCCCCGCGTGTAGAGAAAGCGGTTGTAGTCGATCACCGCACCCGCATCCGGCACCACCGTGTCCGGCGACAGGAACGTCCCCAG
>RFGJ01000217.1 GCA_003696665.1 Gammaproteobacteria bacterium
CAATACGTTACACATCGCCGCAGTCAACGTGGTCTTACCGTGGTCAACGTGACCAATCGTACCCACGTTTACATGGGGTTTTTTACGTTCAAATTTTTCTTTTGACATTGCTCTATCCTCTTGTTGAAGTCACAACAAATATTTTACTCGCCCTGACGTTGCTTGATAACCGCTTCAGCAATATTCGCCGGACATTCGCCATAATGATCGAACTGCATAGTATAAGTGGCACGACCCTGACTCATCGAGCGCAAATCGGTGGCGTAGCCGAACATCTCAGCCAAGGGCACCAATGCACGGATGGTTTTGCCGGCAGGCGTATCGTCCATACCCTGAACGATACCGCGACGGCGGTTCAGGTCACCCATTACATCACCCATATAATCTTCGGGCGTGACCACTTCCACTTTCATGATCGGCTCCAGTAGTACCGGGTCCGCTTTCAAGACGCCTTCTTTGACCGCCATAGACGCGGCAATTTTGAATGCCATTTCACTGGAGTCAACATCATGATACGAGCCGTCAAACAGCGTTGCTTTCATGTCGATGACTGGATAGCCCGCAAGCACGCCGTTTTCCATCTGCTCTTGTATACCTTTGTCGATGGCTTGGAAATATTCCTTCGGAACCACGCCACCAACAATTTCTTCGGCAAACTCGTAGCCCGCACCACGCTCGAGCGGTTCAAGGCGCAGCCAAACATGCCCGTATTGTCCTCGACCACCCGACTGGCGCACAAACTTACCTTCTACCTCAACAGTCTTACGAATTGCCTCGCGATAAGCAACTTGTGGTTTGCCCACATTGGCTTCAACCTTGAACTCGCGACGCATACGATCGACGATAATATCCAAGTGAAGCTCACCCATACCGGAAATAATCGTTTGCCCGGTTTCATGATCGGTATGGACACGGAATGATGGATCTTCTTGCGCCAATTTCTGCAAGGCAATGCCCATCTTTTCTTGGTCTGCCTTGGTTTTCGGTTCAACCGCAACTGAGATCACTGGCTCAGGGAACTCCATCCGCTCCAACACAATGGGATTGTCGGGATCACAGAAGGTATCCCCTGTTGTAATGTCTTTCAGACCAACTGTTGCGGCGATATCGCCAGCATAGCAGGCCTTGATTTCCTGGCGGTGATTCGAGTGCATCTGGACCAGGCGTCCAATACGCTCTTTCTTGCCTTTTGTAGAATTGAGCACCGCCAATCCGGTCTCTAGCACACCAGAATAAACGCGGAAGAATACCAAGGTACCGACGAACGGGTCTGTCGCAATTTTAAATGCAAGCGCTGAGAACGGCTCATCATCGCTGGCTTTGCGCTCGGCCGGCTGACCATCCAATGTTTCCCCTTTGACGGGCGGAATATCGATTGGTGAGGGGAGGTATTCCACCACAGCGTCCAACATCGCCTGAACGCCTTTATTCTTGAATGCAGAGCCACACAACGCTGGCACAATTTCGTTATTCAGCGTGCGAATGCGCAGACCACGCTTGATCTCTTCCTCACTGAGCTCACCACCCTCTAAGTACTTGTCCATGAGCTCTTCATCAGCCTCAGCAGCGGCTTCAATCATTTGCTCACGCAATTCCTGCGCCTTATCAACCAGATGCGCCGGAATATCTTTTAGCTCGTAGGTCATTCCTTTATCCGCTTCGTTCCAATATATTGCCTTGAAACGAATCAGATCAATGACCCCTTCGAATTCGTCTTCTGCCCCAATGTTCAGTTGAATAGGGACAGGATTCGCACCAAGACGCTCGCGAATCTGTTCCACAACACGCAAAAAGTCCGCCCCGGCTCGGTCCATCTTGTTGACAAACACCATGCGGGGAACGCCGTATTTGTCCGCTTGGCGCCATACGGTTTCGGATTGCGGTTCTACACCTGAGGTACCACAGAACACGACCACCGCACCGTCGAGCACACGCAGCGAACGTTCGACCTCAATCGTAAAGTCAACGTGGCCGGGCGTATCGATAATATTGATTCGGTGTTGCGGGAATTGTTGATTCATTCCCGACCAGAAGGTCGTCGTTGCCGCTGATGTGATGGTAATCCCGCGCTCCTGCTCTTGTTCCATCCAGTCCATGGTGGCCGCACCATCGTGTACTTCACCAATTTTGTGCGATAAACCGGTGTAATACAAAATGCGCTCGGTGGTAGTGGTTTTACCAGCATCTACGTGCGCACAGATGCCGATATTCCGGTAGCGTTCAATTGGGGTTTTACGAGCCACGATACAATCCTCAATAAATGATATTCAGTTAATGCATTACCAGCGATAGTGCGAGAATGCTTTGTTTGCTTCGGCCATGCGGTGCACGTCTTCGCGCTTCTTGACGGCGGCACCTCGCCCTTGCAAAGCATCCAACAATTCACCTGCCAGGCGTTCACGCATTGATTTTTCACTGCGCTTGCGTGCTGCCTCTTTAATCCAGCGCATCGCCAACGCTGTCTGCCGCGCTGGACGCACCTCAACTGGCACTTGATAGGTCGAACCGCCCACGCGCCGCGATTTCACTTCCACCAAAGGACGAACCTTGTCAAGCGCCTGCTCAAACAAGGCCAGCGGGTCTTCGGACTTGTTTTTCTCTCCAACAATGTCCAAAGCCCCATAAACAATTTTTTCCGCGATCGACTTTTTGCCATCGACCATAATAACGTTAATAAATTTCGCCAGCAGTTGGCTATTGAACTTGGGATCCGGTAGTACTTCTCGCTTTTCAGCTACGCGTCTTCTTGGCATTTTCGTAATTCCTATGTGTTACTTCAGGCCACTCTGAGATAAACACTCAGCCTTACTCACATAACTTCTAGTGAGGCCGGTATTTATCAGGACTTGGGTTTTTTCGCGCCGTATTTCGAACGACCCTGCTTACGATCTTTAACCCCCGCAGTATCAAGCACACCGCGAATGGTATGGTAGCGAACACCCGGCAAGTCTTTTACACGACCACCGCGAATCAGAATAACGCTGTGTTCCTGTAGGTTATGACCTTCCCCCGGGATATACGAGGTGACTTCGTAACCATTGGTGAGACGAACACGGGCGACTTTACGCAGTGCCGAGTTCGGTTTTTTAGGTGTCGTTGTATAAACACGGGTACATACGCCACGCTTTTGCGGGCATGCCTCAAGCGCCGGCACGTTTGTCTTTTTACGTACGCGCTTGCGGCCTTTACGGACTAATTGGTTTATGGTTGCCATCTGGCCTCACTCTCCAAGTTCAATTTAACAAAACAAAAAACACCGCACCCCAATTTAGATGGGGTGCGGCATTGTAAATTTGCCCTAAACGGGTGTCAAGTCTAACCCTTCGGCAAATCACTCGTCTCCGGCATTTCCGGAGTCATCGGTTGAGCTCAGTTCCTCTCGCAACCGTTCCTCCGCTTGTGCGGCTGTCACGGTTTCGCGCGCTTTGACGCGTTGCCGCTGCCGCTGCCGGTGATAAGACAGGCCGGTGCCTGCCGGAATTAAGCGTCCGACAATGACGTTTTCCTTCAAGCCTCTCAACTCATCGACACGACCGCTGACCGCAGCTTCGGTGAGCACACGTGTCGTTTCCTGGAATGATGCGGCTGAAATAAACGATTCAGTCGCCAGTGACGCCTTGGTAATACCCATGAGCAGGCGTTCGTATTGAATCGGACGCTTGCCCTCTGCCAGGAGCTTGTCATTTTCATCCAGGACACGAACATACTCAGCCTGTTCACCCGCCAAATAGCGCGAATCACCCGGATCAGTGATGATACACTTGCGCATCATCTGACGAATAATTACCTCAATGTGCTTGTCATTGATGCGCACACCTTGCAGGCGGTAGACTTCCTGAACTTCGTTCACAATGTAGTTGGCAAGAGCCTCAATGCCCTTGAGCCTCAGGATGTCATGTGGGTTTGCCGGTCCGTCAGAAATGATTTCGCCTTTTTCGATCCATTCTCCCTCAAATACGTTAATCTGACGTGTTTTCGGGATCATGATCTCAACGGGATCACCGTCCTTAGGTGTAATGATTAAACGACGCTTACCTTTCGTTTCTTTTCCAAACGAGACGGTCCCCGAAATTTCGGCCAAAATCGCAGGCTCTTTCGGTTTCCGCGCTTCAAACAAGTCGGCCACGCGTGGCAAACCACCGGTAATGTCACGCGTTTTCGTGCCTTCCTGAGGGATACGCGCAATCGCATCACCAACATTGACCTCAGCACCATCTTCAAGGTTGATAATGGCATTAGGTGGCAAGTGATACTGGGCCGGGATATCGGTATTGGCAATACACAATTGCTCACCGTTTTCATCCACTAATCGAACCATCGGGCGTAGCTCGCTCCGACCGCTGCGCTGTTTGGCGTCGGTGATCACTATAGAGGACAGACCTGTCACCTCATCAGTCTTGCGCACCATGTTGACGCCTTCGATCACATCCACCAATTGCAAGCGCCCGGCCACCTCGGTAATGATCGGATGGGTGTGCGGATCCCACGTTGCGACAATATCACCAGGTTTCACACTTGCCCCATCGGCAACACTGATTTCGGCGCCATAAGGAACCTTGTAACGCTCGCGCTCACGACCATCCGGGCCAATCACCACTATCCCAGTAGAGCGCGACACGGTCACCCAATTGCCGTCCGCCTTCTCAACCAATTTTGCATTCTGCAATTTCAGCGTGCCCTCTGTCTTGACCTGCACGCTGTTGTCGGCCGACTGTCTTGATGCCGCCCCCCCGATATGGAAGGTCCGCATGGTCAGCTGCGTACCCGGCTCGCCAATCGACTGAGCTGCGATGACACCCACGGCCTCACCCTCGTTGACCAAGTGGCCGCGCGCCAAATCGCGACCGTAACATTTGGCGCAGACACCACGACGCGATTCACAGGTGATGACTGAACGTACCACCACTTGATCAACGCTGTGTTTATCGAGTTTTTTCACCCAGATTTCGTCAAGCAAAGTGCCAGCCGGGGCGAGTATTTCATCTGTGCCAGGAATATAGACATCCTGCGCCACGACGCGCCCTAACACCCGCTCATGCAACGGCTCAACCACATCGCCGCCCTCAATCAACGGCTTCATCACGAGGCCGTTTTCAGTACCGCAATCTTGCTCGACCACGACTAGGTCTTGAGCCACATCAACAAGGCGCCGTGTAAGATACCCGGAGTTGGCTGTTTTCAAGGCCGTATCCGCCAAGCCTTTACGTGCCCCGTGTGTCGAAATGAAGTACTGCAACACGTTCAGCCCTTCGCGGAAATTTGCCGTAATCGGGGTCTCAATAATCGACCCGTCTGGCTTAGCCATCAGGCCCCGCATTCCGGCCAATTGTCGAATCTGGGCAGCCGAACCCCGTGCTCCAGAATCAGCCATCATGAAAATCGAGTTAAATGAAGGTTGCTTAACCTTTTTACCTTCGGCATCTACCACTTCTTCCGTGGAAATGTTGTCCATCATCGCCTTGGCTACCAGCTCGTTGGCACGCGACCAAATGTCGACAACCTTATTGTAGCGCTCACCGTCGGTTAGCAAGCCCGACATATATTGATTTCGAATCTCCTGAACC
>RFGJ01000218.1 GCA_003696665.1 Gammaproteobacteria bacterium
GAGTATGTAAATGGAACAACCGGCAACTCACTGACTTGGGAGGTCTTCAATGCCACATGGTACAGTGTATGGCTGGATGGCAGTATGCACTCCAGTGCCAACCTTACGGGATCTGTGGTGACAGTGGATGTAGACGGTCTTGCCATAGGAGTCCACAATGTGACTGTTGAAATCGGAAATGAAGGAAATCAGACCGCTGTCAGCACGGTTCTAGTCACGGTAATTGCCGTTCCCCATGTATTGCGGATTATCTCGTCACCTTCTTCCTTCCTCATGGCAGATGACATGAACCAGACGACACTTGTTTGGACTGTGCTGGCGTCACATCCCGACAGCTACTCGATTCAAGTGAACGGCAGTGAGCAGGAAAACGGCAGTTTTTCATCTGGAAATATCTCATTTGTGTTCATCCATCAGGGACCGGGCATGTATGAGATCGTCCTCAAGTTGGCAGATATGAATGGAACTTTTGTCACGGCAATCATATTTGCACTTGTGATGTCAGCTACAGGAAGTTCGACCAATTCGGAGGCATCCTTCAGTGGAGGAATGGTCTTGCTTTCCCTGCTGGCCTTGGCGGCATTGCCCATTATTCGAAGAAAGGAGGTAAGATCATGAAGCTGTTTTTACCATTGACAACCATTTTGATCATTTCAATTCTGATTGCGGGAGCTCAAGGCAATGCCGAGTTTCTGAGCTTGCCCGAGGATGCATCCATAGGTCAGGGAGAAAGCCTGACACTTCAATGGAGCTTGGCGAACGCTGAAGGATGGAATTATGAACTGACAGTTTCCACAGAAGCCAACGGTACCCTAATGGCAGCCAGAGGGGTGGTGGAACAGGGCATGATCCAATATGAGATTCTGTCCGCACCATTGGGTACACTGACATTTGAATTGACGGTAACCGATGGGAGTGGAATGTTAAACGATACGGTAGTGGTCACGGTCACAGAAAACGGAGGTTTAGATTCCACAGTCGAGACGAGTGTGGATACCGGCAATTTTCCGATATTGGCTGTTGTGATGATACTACCTCTCATAGTCTTCAGACGCAATATCAAGAAATAAACTAATTCCTAGGAGGGGCTCCTCCTTCAACGAGTCCCGGAAATCGTTTCAGATAGCTAATGAAACGTTCGCTTACATCGACGCTTTTCAGGTATTCTACAGGCCAAGTGCCACGTAAAGGTTTGAAATCGTTGCGAAGAGATGCAAGGGGCCAGTCGGGGTGGGCAATGGCCGCCTTGCCGAGTACTGCAATGTCTCCTCCAGCATCGAAGAACCGCTGGGCATCTTCCTGAAGCCAGATACCCCCTGCGGCGGCTACGGCAGCATGCTCTCCAACAGCTTCCTTGATTCTTGTAACCACGGGTGTTCTGTCTTCTTCATGAGGAGCAGGACCCCATGCTTCACGAAGCGACAGATGGATGACGTCTGCACCATCAGCAGCGAGCCATCGAGCCACTTGCATGCTGTCTTCCAGAGTCAATCCGAGACGTGCATACAGGTCAACGGGAGAGATCCGGACAAAGACTGCAAAGTTGTCGGAAACATGTTTGCGAACAGCCCGTGTAACCTCCCGCAGGAATCGAGCCCGGTTTTCTAGTGACCCGCCATATTCATCTCTTCTTCGGTTCAGTACCGGTGAGAGGAATTGGGTGAAGAGGTAGCCATTGGCCCCATGGATTTCGACTCCATCGAAACCGGCAGTCTCGGCTCTGCGTGCAGCCATCACAAAGTCATTGGTGATTCGTTTGATGTCGTCGGCAGTGGCTTCCTTGGCATTTTCAGTTGGAGAGCTGGAAATTTTTTGGGGTGCAAGTTCCGCCTTGGATCCACCATGATATAGTTGGACAATTACTTTCGATCCTTTTTGATGGATGGATTGGGTCAGTCTTTTCAATCCTGGGAGATGCCGGTCTTCAGCTATGCCCAATTGCCCTTGCCAAGCCTTTCCTTCCGTTGATACATAAGCGGCACAGGTGGATATCAGACCGAAATGGCCGGCCCTTCGGACAAGCCACCTGAGTTCGTTTTCATGCAGCGTTCCATCTGGATTGGATTGGGTATTGGTCAGTGGAGCCAATGCAAACCTGTTGGGAAGGGTCAGGCCGGATTTTAAGGTAATGTGATTGTCCATGTGGTGCATTGACCGGGATTGCAATTAAATTGTTACTTTCTTTTTCTTGAAAGGATGAACATGGTCGCGATCATTGGGA
>RFGJ01000219.1 GCA_003696665.1 Gammaproteobacteria bacterium
CAACCGGGACGTCCAATGGCTACCAGCAAATTGGAGAGCGCGGTGGCGGTCACTTCGGCCAGGTCGGAGTTCCCTACCTGGATGGCTTTGGCATTCTGGAAATAAGGCGGCAGTTCATCCAGCAGAATCAGCAAACGCTCGCCGCGCAGCAGGTTTTCCCAGGCTTTCTGGCCTGGAGCCTGAAGGGGGCTGTACAAATCTTTGAAAAGTTCCTTTTTGCCCAGTTGCTCAGCCAGTGCCCCCCAGATGCCGTAAGGGGCATCGGTCTCGCGCCCACTGAAGGCAATCACTTTGACCGGGCCGAGACTGGGGTCTGGGGCATAAAAATCCCCCATCACCTGTTGGCGGTATTCCGGGTGTTGCGCCAGCAGGCCCAGCGCCAGCAAGTTATGCGTCTTGCCGCCGCCCATGGCCTGCTTGAGTTTGAATACCCCTTGTGCAGACTTTCCCTCCAGGCGGCGGAAGGCATGTTCCAGCAGGGTCTTCATGCCTTCCGTGATGTAGTTCTCCTCGAAGAACTCGCCGGGGTCGATTTTGCCGTCTACCAGGTCGCTCAAATCGAGGACGGTATCTCGTTTTTGCGGGTCGAAGATAACCGGACGAGGTTGGCAGAGCACGGTGATATTCAAAGATTGCATTGCGCGTTCTCCTGATGATGGGGGTGATGCGTATTCCGACAACCAGAGACTTGCATTTTGTTCCCCAAAGTAGATTTGTGGTGACCGTTTTTCCTGCCCCTGGGGTGTTCCATATCCAATTTTGGGTGACGTCTCTTCGTAATGCGTTGGGCAAATTGGCAATTTTCCCCATACCTTCAACAAGGTAGTGGCGTGGGTGATAGTTGTATAAGTATACCTGAAATTGTCCTTGTACGACGTCTTTTTCCCGCGCAAATTCGTCGCACAAGAGAGATTGTGCGACGCCATCCCCCTGAAAGGCGTCGCACAAGTGTGTGTTTTCGGGGTGCTAACGGCGAGAAAAGATGTCGTATAAGCGAAAGCCCCCGGGAGTCTGTCACAGGACTCCTGGGGGCTTTTTTTTGTCCGTCGTTGCCGCCAGGCGGACGGTTGTTGACCATGACGAAGTTCCCCTCCCCCTTAAGGGCTGAGAAGACGACACTTTTCTGGAGGCAAGTCAGACAGGGGATAGGAAGGGGCCGATTTGCAAAGGTATCTTACTGGGATCGGTAAAGAGAGTGCG
>RFGJ01000220.1 GCA_003696665.1 Gammaproteobacteria bacterium
CGTGCCAACACCATCGACATTCAAAACAATGCCGTCCGCGTTGCCTAACAGCACACTGGTCACCAGGCCGGAGACATAAACCGGATAAGAAGTTGTGCTCTCACCTTGGCGAGCCGTGATCTGAAAGCTATATTCACCTGCCGCCACTGGTTCACCGGACTCGCCCATACCATCCCATGTCCAGGGATGCGCGCCAGGCGGTAGATCGCCAAGCTCAATTTGCCGTACGGTCTGCCCATTCGCGTCTGTAATGGTCAAAACAGCATTTTGCACATAAGTATCTGCAACAAATTCGCCACTGACCGAACCACCCTGTTCAATCTGTCTTGTCGATGTCGGCACCAAAACCGATTGGCCAACTAATGTTGAAGCCTGAAGTGCCTGATTCGAGGTCATGGCCGCGGCAAAGCTGGAAAAGCTGCGCTCGAGACGCTGCAGGCTATCGACACTCGAAAACTGTGCCATTTGTGCAATGAACTCGCCGTCTTCCATAGGCTTAAACGGATCCTGATTGGCCAGCTGCGTGGTCAGAAGACGGAGAAAATCCTCCTGCGAAAGCTCATCGTTTCGTTTTCCATCACCAGACTCTGCCTGACGCAACCCAAGTTCTTGATAAATGTTCGAAATGCTCGGCATAACTTAACTCCTTACGACTGCCCAAGTCGTAACGTGGCTTCGATTAATCTCTTGGTCATACTCGCGACCTGAACATTAGTTTGATAGGCGCGCGAGGCTTCGATCATGTTGGTCATCTCTTCAATCACATTAATGTCCGCCATATAAATATTGCCGTTGTCATCCGCCAACGGATGCGAAGGATCGTGAATGACCTTGGCCGGACGATCTGCACGCACAATTCCATCAACTGCCACCCCCACAGAACCTTGGTCATCACCGAGTTGTTCTGTAAGCAACACAGCCTTGAAGACCGGATAACGCGCTTTATATACCTCGTCTGGAGTACCTGCGACCGTATCTGCGGCAGCAAGATTGCTCGCAGTGGTGTTCAGCCGCACCGATTGCGCTGCTAATGCCGTCGCACTAATGTCAAAAATCTTGGTTAAGCTCATAACGCCTCCTATTCACCTCGAATCGCTTTGAGCAACCCTTGAATTTTTCCATTGACAAATCGCAGTGCAGTTTCGTAACCAACGGCATTTTCCGCCAACGCCATTTTTTCAACCTGCATATCCACGCTGTTCCCATCCCCCGTATCCGGCTGCAATGGCACACGGTATCCGACAAAATCATCTAAGGCTTCAGCGCTAGTGTTCTGGGCATTTAACAAGGCGCTTTTGAAATCAAGGTCTCTGGCTTTGTAATTTGGCGTATC
>RFGJ01000221.1 GCA_003696665.1 Gammaproteobacteria bacterium
GACCTTTTCAGCCAGCAGGCTTCCCCGCTGGTGGACGGCTGGCAGCCGCAGGCCCTGCTGACCGAAATCCTGCTCATCGAAGGCTTCCCGCTCGACAGCCGGGTTGTCCCGCTGGAAGAAGGCTTCCCTGAAAACGTCGTCTGGCGCGTTCACCATCCGGATGTCAGCCACGAACTCTTCGTCTGCCTGGACGAGGAAATTCAATCGGACACTGTGGACCGCCTGCCGTCCCTCCTGCGCGCCGAGGACATCTTCATCTGCCTGGACAGCGCCCTGACGGACGAAGCCAAGGTCACGCTGGATGACCGCATCCGCTTGAAGGTCATTTGATGAGGTTGATTCACCGCCAAGACGCAAAGAACGCAAAGAAAAAAAATAAAAACTTAGCGCCTTTCGCGCCTTTGCGGTTCAGATTCAAAAAACTGAGCGACCTTTGCGTCTTCGTGGTAAATGAGGCCTGAAAAAAATGGACATTGAAACCATTGGCAAACAAATCGTTGACTCAGCGTCAAGGTTCACCGCGCCCTGGGGCCAGGGTTACTCGAATCCGCTTATCAGTACTGTCTGGCCTACGAATTGCGCAAGCGCGGCTTGCAGGTCCAAACTGAAGTGCCGCAGCCAGTCTTCTACGATGGTCAGCGTCTGGATGTCGGATATCGCCTTGACATGCTGGTTGAAAACGCTGTCATCATTGAAAACAAAGCCGTCGAAACGCTCCTGCCCATCCATGAAGCCCAATTGCTCACCTATTTGCGTCTGCGAGATTGCCGCCTGGGCTACCTGATTAACTGGAACGTCCCTTTAATCAAAAACGGCATCCGCCGCATGGTCAACAAACTCCAGGAGATTCACCGCTAAGGCACAAAGACCGCAAAGGAAAATTCAAAATAAAAACTTGGCGCCCTTCGCGCCTTCGCGGTTCAGATTCACCGTCAAGACGCAGAGAACGCAAAGAAATTACCAAAACAAAGAAACTTAGCGCTCTTCGCGGTTCAAAGAAAATCATGACTCTCAAACTACAATTCGACCCCAACCAGCAGTACCAGATTGATGCCGTCCAGAGCGTGGTGGACCTGTTCGAGGGCCTGCCGCGGCAGGCCGACGCCGCTATCCTGCAGGCCGAAATCGTCCCCAACCTGCCGCCACATGTTGCGGCGTTGTCCGAA
>RFGJ01000222.1 GCA_003696665.1 Gammaproteobacteria bacterium
CGCCGCGGTCCCGCGATTCGGACCCGCCACTCCCCTCCTTCTAGAAGCTCGGGAATGGTCTGGCTACCATTCGAATGGCGTCGGTCTGCACCATTTCGCCCGTCTTTGCTTTAAACAATGTTCATAAATACGATAATCACTTAATTATGAAAATGGCTATTATGGAAATGGCTTCAAAACTGCCAATCTAGCAAGCTCTTGACGCACTGATTCGATTTGCAGCCCGCCTCCTTTCAAAAGAGCATGTGATGGAATGTCACTTTTTGGATCGTATATAAAAGACAAGAATAATTTCTTTCGCCATCCAGTCATCCGTGCTTCTCTAATATTTAAAATAGCTAACCGATGCGTGCGCCGATTGACGCTACGCGAGGACATTATTTGCTTCGATACGCAACGAAGCGCTTTATGCTCGGAAAAGCCGTATTTCTGAAGCCAAAGACCAGAAACCCCGTCCTCATTGTTTCTTACCTGAAAAAGATCTTCGTGAACCTTTTCTGCTTCTTCTCCGTTTAAGGCTAAGTTATCCACAATCAACCATCTCGGGCTGCAATGCCGGACAAAATCGTGACATCCCGGCAGCTCATCTCCTCTTTGTAGTTTGACCCCGGTCACCCATTTTATCCATGACAATAGGCCAAGAATTTCCCACCACATCAATTCTCCCCTCGATCTCCCCAATTTGACACCGAGACGTCTCAGACAAAACTCGCCCAAACCTGATTCCCAATACGGAAACTTTCCTTTCCTTCGTACAGGTTATCTCTACTTCTTCTCTGTTGTGAAACAAAATCCTAAGTTCCCCATAATTATTTTTCCACCAAATAGCTTCAAATTTGCCATCCCTTCTCAATATAATGTTCGGAAATACAAATCTTTTCTGTAATTCAAAAAAATTTATCATTCCCTCCCAAGATGCAAAATCTGGGGCGCTGTCCAAGCCGAAATCCCAATCGTCTGGATCAAAGAGAATTAAAAGACGATTTTCTATTTTCTCTTGAATATTCCTGGGAATATTAGCATTCTGTAATAGACTTAACAGGCCATCTCGATAATTTTCAACCATACGACTAATCGGAAAATAATATTGGAGCTTAGTTTCCGAGAGCGGGTTCTCTTCAACGTCGACGTGCTCTCGTCTGACAGACGCCATATCACCCGCCAAACGAGGCTCTTCGTCTGCGATAGAAGCCACGGCAGTCATTTGAATAACTCCTTGGCCTGCTCCGTCAATGACGCGAAGAAGATCTTATTTTTAAACTCCCTAAGAGCATCCATTAAATTCCATATTGCGTCATTGTTTATCGGATCCATCTCAACATCAGCTACAACATCTATATCAAGAATGTGATAAAATTTATCTTGGTCATTTTGGTTTTTATCCGGCGTAGAAATCACCGTCGCCAATATCGATGTTTCGCGGGGATGGGGAATCACGATGCGGCAGAATGCATCTCGGGCTATGCTCGATAATCGGTTTTCTATAGAGATTGTTGTCAAAATATAGTTTCTTAGTGAACTTAATACTATATTACCGTTCGCATCCAATATACTACGGGGCAGGCCAATCTTGTTGATATATCTGACAGATGCCTTTGTAACTAAAATAGGATTATAAAAATCTCTATACTTTTCCCACCATATCTTAGCATCTTCAACTAGAGAATTCCAATCGTTGTAAGGGCGAAGTTTACTATATGCAAAACCATCACGTCTAATTTGTATTGCTCTTGCCCGATCCTCGGCGAAAAAAACCTTCCCAACAAATTCTCTCGTTAGCTGCGCATCCGTGCTCCCGCTTTTCTCATCAAAACTAACGGTATGCCTTATCTCCACCCTATCCTGTGAAATAGGAAAAGTAGAACCACATTCATTATGGAAAGAATTTATACGATCAACTTCAACTGCCCGAGAGAATCGCACATTAAAGTTGATTAATGCTTCTAGAATTGGGGCATCGGGGAACGTCTCGTGAATATCGCTACCTGACATCGCCTCCTCCGGAGCCCCCTCAGATGCCGGCCCGACGTTGACACCTGCGAGTATATAATACGGCTGAGAATCTCGTCAATCCAGATGCTTGACGATCTCTTCCACCATCTTCTTGGCGTCGCCGAAGAGCATCATCGTGTTCTCCTGGTAGAAGAGCGGGTTGTCGACACCGGCATAGCCC
>RFGJ01000223.1 GCA_003696665.1 Gammaproteobacteria bacterium
TTCGTTCTGGTCGGACAAATCGTTCTCCTGAAGGTGCGTAACACCACGGTTGCCATCCTGAGCAGTCTGCTGCCCTTCTACGCTTTCGTGGCCTTCGGCACACAATTGCCCTTACGTCCCTTACGCATCATTTTCCAGTTGCCCGCGCATATTCTGGAAGCCCGCAGTCTGGGCGCCGGTTTAGGGCAGGAATTTGCCACCGCCCTGCTCTCGTGGGGCCTGCTCACCGCCATCCTGCTCTTTGTGCAGGCATACATATTTCAACGTCAGGATATCACCATCTCCTGACCCGCTGAGACCTGTGATGTCTGCGCTCACTTTTTTACTGGTCGATGATTTTGCGGTTGCGCGCATGCAATTACGCGCCTTGATTGACAACCTCCCGTCATGTCAGGTTATCGGAGAGGCAGGTGATGGGTATGAAGCCATCCAGATGGTTCACCGGCTGCACCCAAACGTCATTCTGCTAGACGTTTCCATGCCCGGTATCAATGGCATCCAGGTCACCAAACGCATCAAGCGCGAGAAACCCGATACCCACATCATCATTTACAGCGCCTACAACATCCCCCTCATCAAACAGCGTGCATTGAAAGCCGGTGCGGATGCTTACTTCGATAAGAGCGAACTCGAACACACCGTCATCGCCGCTCTCGTCAGTCAATGGTTGGGTATCAATTGATTCACCGTAACGCCGCACGTATTTTCTGGACTGTCATGGCTTGTAATGCACCACTGAATGCCCGGTTGAATGGCCGCACACACCGTTGATTTCCACTTTTTCCCCTACCCAAATCAAGGAGGCTTCCCATGAAGGATTTCTACCGTGTCATACATCGCCTGGCTCACGATACCCGTTTTCGTCAAGAGTTGACTCAAAATATGGATACGGCGCTGGATGGTTATGGACTTGTACTTTCTGCATCAGAACGGGATACTATCCGCCGGATGCTGACATGTAAGTATCACCTGCACGTCCCACTCTCTGCATTGCAAACTTTTGAGTCTCCTGTCCCATTAGATACAGATTGGACTACCCCGCCGATAACGCTGGCATATTGAGACTTTTGCCGTTTGAACGATGCATTAGGGCAATGCCAGAGCAAAAAAACATCGTACATGGGCACAGAAACATCAGATGGGGCACCCGGTTTGAACCTGCCTCTTCTATTCGTTCTGCATCTCCGGACAAGTAATTTCAATTTCTCTGGGAGAGGAAATTTTCCTCTCCCACTACATGTTATCGGGACAATGCCATGCCTGCTACCCACATTGCGCAGATTCACGAATATCTGTGTAATACAATTTCTGATTTTGCCCCGGATCCAGCATACACTCGATTGCTGCTCCACATTTTGACGGAAACCCGGGAAAGCAATCAGGCTGCTACAGTGCTGCCGCTGCTGGCCTGCCAGGCCGCCGGAGGCACATTGCACCAAGCCGTGCCAGTAGCATCCGCATGGCGCGCATTGTATCTGGCGGCTCATATCATGGATGATGTGGAAGATGGCGATATTGCCGCCTGGGGCGGCGACACAATAACATCCGCAGAACTGATCAACGCGGCCACGGGGTTCTTTGCCGTCACCAATCTGATTCTTCTTCAAAATCATGAAAACATTGCACCAGACACGCGGCACGCGCTTGTGCAAGCCTTCAATCACGTCACCCTGCAAATGGCCGGGGGGCAGCACCGCGATTTGAAAACAAAAACCCTGCACAATATCGAGGCATATTTGCAGGGCATCGGCGCAAAATCCGGCCAATTTTTCGCCCTGGCGCTAACCGGGGGGGCTATCGTAGCCAGAGCCGATGCCAAAAAGACAGAACGATTTGGCAAGTTTGGGTATAATCTAGGCATCATCGTACAATTGCTCAATGACATCGTCGGATTTTACACAGAAGGGCACCACAGTGATTTGCTTGCCCGGAAACGCACCCTGCCCCTGCTCTTTGCAGAAATAACAGCATCCCCGGAACAACGCACTAGATTGCAACAACTGCTCTCGCAGGCCGGGCAAAGCAAATCCGCCCGCCGGCAACTCCGGGATCTTGTCCGAGAACAAGGCGGCGATACCTGTACCCTTGCCGAAATCACCCGCCATCAAACCCTTGCCCTGTCTTGCCTGATGCCCGGAAATAATGCCGAAACTCCGCTCCGCAGGTATCTGGAAGATTTCTTGCAACGCGAATTATCCCGAATCTATACGCCGATCTGATTTCCCGCCCCCAAAAATTCCACATTCTTCTACGTGCGCACCTCCTCTTATATCACCTTCCTCCTGATTGGGATTGCTATCCTCTTTGTCTCCGGCTACGCCCTGTTCGTGCGCCTCACGTTGCCCGACCCCGGCGCGCGGCCGCAA
>RFGJ01000224.1 GCA_003696665.1 Gammaproteobacteria bacterium
AAATCGAAGAATGCTTTGGTTGGTGACGACATAAAGCGAAGTGCCGCACACAGCAATGCCATTGGGCATATCCAGATTTTCAGCGACCAACTGCTTGCGCTCTGCGTAGCCATCCTTGTCGTCATCATGGAGCGCCCAGACTTTTCCTGCACGGCGAGTCGAAACGAAAATTTGTCCATTCGGGCCAATGGCAAGCGAACGAGCGTCGTCAATGCGGGCAAACAGTTGTACCGAGTAATGCTTGGGTGCCGTCGGCAGCCATTGGGCGTAAACAACAAAGGGCACTAAAGCAATCACGGAAAGCAATTTGCACGCAAGCGACATTTTGTTAGGCTCCCTGTTAGGCACCTCATGACAATATAACAAGGCAAATGGCAAATATCGAATCGTTGCTGATTCAGCTCGGCGACTGGGCTTGGGGGCCCTGGCTCGTGGCATTGCTTTTAGGCGGTGGTGGTTATTTTTTGTGGATCAGTCGGGGGCGATGTTATCACTTCTTGCCCCTTGCGCTGAAACTACTCAAACGCAGTGAAAGGAATGCAGAAGGTGACTGGAGTCATGCGCAAGCATTGGCGGCGGCACTTTCTGGAACGGTGGGTATGGGCAACATTACAGGGGTGGCCGTTGCCATCAGTGTGGGTGGTCCGGGAGCAATTTTCTGGATGTGGATCAGTGCCTTTATCGGGATGACGACGAAATTTTTCACAGCAACGTTGGCGGTTGCTTTTCGTGGTCGAGATGACCGCGGTCATATACAAGGCGGGCCGATGTATGTCATCACAACGGCCTTACCCCCAAGATGGCACTTTCTCGCCTATTTCTTTGCGTGGGCGGGGATGCTTGGTTGCATCCCTATGCTTCAGGCCAATCAGCTTGTGCAGATTGTTCGTGAACAAATTTTGCTGCCCAATCAACTGATATCGGGCGAAACTGGCACTTTGGTTGCCGACGCAGTGATGGCCTTGGCCATTGTCATGCTGGTTGGCGCTGTGATTCTCGGTGGTGTCAAACGCATTGGTCGTGTCACCCTGCGTCTTGTGCCTTTCATGGCGCTTTTGTATATCGCCTGCGGATTTTGGGTGGTGATGGTTAACATTGAAGCTGTTCCCGATGCCATTCGCTTAATTTTTTACGATGCCTTCACTGGCCAGGCCGTTGCGGGTGGTGCATTGGGATCGTTAATTTTGACGGGCATTCGCCGAGGCACGTTTTCCAACGAAGCCGGCATCGGTACTGAAGTGTTGGCACACGGCGCCGCACGTAGTCGACACCCGGTCGACGAGGGGGCGGTGGCAATGTTGGGCCCCGTCATTGATACACTCATTTTGTGTACGACAACTGCAGTCATTATTTTGGTCACTGGCGTATGGCGCGATACGGAACTGGATGGCATCAGTATGACGACCGCCGCTTTCGAGTCCGCCATGCCAGGGGTGGGCCGTTACATGATGGTGACATGCGTGATATTTTTTGCCGTCAGCACATTGATCACTTACGCGTATTATGGACAGAAATGTTTTGCTTTTCTGTTCGGCACGGCAAGGCAAAAATGGTATGTATTTGCTTATTTGATGATTGTTTTTCTGACCGCC
>RFGJ01000225.1 GCA_003696665.1 Gammaproteobacteria bacterium
AGTTGGTTGGGCTTGTGGTTGAACAGGGTCGAGCCGTGCCGCGCGAAGGATACAAAGTGATTGTGCCGGGCGTGGGTGAAGGTGTGGTGACCAGCGGAACGTTTTCACCGACCCTTCAAAAAGGCATTGCCTTAGCGCGCGTGCCTAGAGACACAACGGATACCGCCATTATCGAAATCCGCAACAAGCAGGTTGAAGCGCGCGTCACAAAACCTTGTTTTGTGCGACATGGAAAACCTGTGATATAAAAGCGACAACGTGGGCAACCGAATAGCAAGCATCTGTGGGAGATAAATCATGAGCGATATTCCAGCCGATCTGAAATACAGCAAAGACCACGAGTGGGTGAGAGACGAAGGTGACGGTATTGTCACTGTTGGCATCACCGATCACGCGCAGGAACTTCTGGGTGATATGGTGTACGTTGAATTGCCGGAAGTTGGTGCTGAAATCAGTGCTGGCGATGAAGCAGGCGTGGCAGAATCGGTCAAGGCCGCATCCGATGTCTATAGCCCCGTGTCAGGCGAAATCGTTGAGGTCAACGAAGCCCTCGAAGATGCGCCAGAGACTGTCAACAACGACCCTTACAATGACGGCTGGATGTTTAAGGTTAAACTGTCAGATCCGTCAGAATTAGACGATCTGCTCAGCGCGGAAGAATACGCGGAACTGATCGCCAACGAAGGGTAATGCGCTGGCGCGGCAGCCGCAGCATTGTCTCGCAAAGCCCTTGCCATCAAGGGCTTTTTCCGTTCAGGACGAAATCACTCGGACAAACCAAATGGTGGGCAATTTATGAACAATGCTTCTCAATTTGCAACAATTGAGCAACTGGCCATGAATGACGATTTCTTGCATCGTCACATCGGGCCAGACGAGCGTGAAACACGGGAAATGCTCGAGACTTTGGGGGTCAGCAGCCTAGATGAACTGACCGAGCAAATTGTGCCGGAGAATATTCGTCTACCAGAACCCATCGCTCTCGACGCACCTGTTTCGGAGGCCCAAGCACTTGCCGAAATCAAAGCCATTGCCCGCCGAAACAAAATCTATAAATCCTACATTGGGATGGGATACCACCCAACCCATGTGCCGGAAGTCATTCGACGCAACGTTTTGGAAAACCCGGGCTGGTACACTGCCTATACCCCTTATCAACCCGAAATTGCACAAGGCCGACTGGAAGCCATTCTCAATTTCCAACAGATGACCATTGATCTCACTGGCCTACCACTGGCCGGAGCCAGCCTGCTTGATGAAGCCACCGCGGCGGCAGAAGCGATGGCCATGGCCAAACGGGTTGCCAAAAGCAAAAGCCATGTCTTCTTTGTTGATCACAATGTCTTCCCACAAACCCTGAGCGTCCTGCAGACGCGTGCCGAAGGCTTGGGTATTGAAATCATGGTAGGACCCGCCGCAGAAGCGGTTGATCACGATGTTTTCGGTGTGCTGCTGCAATACCCTGACAGTCTCGGCGAGGTGCACGACTACACCGACCTCTGCCAAGCTGTGCACGACAAGAAAGGCGTTGTGGCCGTCGCTACCGACCTGATGGCGCTGATGCTGCTGAAAGCGCCTGGCCACTGGGGTGCTGACATTGTGTTTGGCAGCGCACAACGCTTTGGTGTGCCGATGGCCTACGGGGGGCCACATGCAGCATTTTTTGCCACCAAAGACAATTTCAAACGCGCCATGCCCGGACGTATCATTGGTGTGTCCAAAGATGCCCAAGGCCGTCCGGCACTGCGTATGGCCATGCAAACTCGCGAGCAGCATATTCGACGCGAGAAGGCCACCAGCAACATTTGTACGTCGCAAGTATTGCTTGCCAATATGGCGGCGTTTTATGCCATTTACCACGGGCCGGAGCGTTTGCGAGCCATTGCGTTACGCATTCATCGCCTCACCCAGCTTCTCGCCGAAGCATTGCGCAATAGGAACATTAAAGTTGTCAATCAGAGCTTCTTTGACACCTTGACGTTCACTGTCGCTCCAGAGACTCGAGATGCCATTCTTCAACGAGCCCTTGAACACAAAATCAACCTGCGCATTGATCCTGCCGGCACACTGGGACTGAGTCTGAATGAAACCACCACGCTTGACGACATTGCACAGCTTTATTCAGTGATAACCGGCGATAGCCAAGCCATTGACTGGAAAGGCAACGACGAGCAACTTGCCCGGGATGGCACACTTGGCTTTTCTGACAAGATGCTGCGAACGGATCCGGTGCTGACCCACCCTGTGTTCAACAGCTATCATTCAGAAACCGAAATGATGCGCTACTTGCGCACTCTGGAAGGGCGTGATCTCGCACTCAACCAAAGCATGATCCCGCTCGGTTCCTGCACCATGAAGCTCAACGCTGCAGCCGAAATGGCGCCAATTACTTGGCCGGAATTCAGTGAACTGCATCCTTTTGTCCCGCGTGATCAAGCGGCCGGTTACGAACAACTGATCGATGACCTAGAAAAATGGCTGAAGGCCATCACCGGCTATGACGTGATTTGTATGCAACCGAACTCCGGGGCACAAGGCGAGTACGCGGGCTTGATGACCATTCGTCGCTATCTCGATGCCAAGGGTGAAAGTCACCGCAACGTCTGCTTGATCCCCGCGTCAGCGCATGGCACCAACCCAGCTAGCGCGGCCTTGGCCGGCATGCGCGTGGTGGTGGTCGGCTGCGACAAGGACGGTAACATCGATCTGGAGGATCTGAAACAAAAACTTGCTGAAGTCGCCGATCAATTGGCATGCATCATGGTGACCTATCCTTCCACACATGGCGTGTATGAGGAAACCATTCGAGAAGTGTGTGACTTGGTTCACGCGCACGGCGGCCAAGTTTACATGGACGGTGCCAACATGAACGCCCAAGTGGGCGTCACAGCGCCGGCTTTCATTGGTTCTGATGTCAGTCACCTTAACTTACACAAAACATTCGCCATTCCGCATGGCGGCGGCGGCCCCGGGATGGGGCCCATTGGGGTGCGTGAACACTTAGCCCCCTATTTGCCAAACCACGCCGTGGTGCCGCTTCGCGGCCGCAAGATCACAGATGGGGCTGTCTCCGCCGCCCCCTTTGGAAGCGCCGGGATTCTTCCCATCTCCTGGATGTACCTGCGCATGACCGGTGCGCGGGGGCAAAGGCTAGCCACACAATATGCGTTGCTCAACGCCAATTACCTCGCCACACGTCTGGCTGAACACTATGACATCCTTTACGTCGGCCGCAATGGACGCGTTGCACACGAATGCATCATTGACTTGCGCCCCATTAAAGCAGCCACCGGCATCACGGAAGTGGACATTGCCAAGCGCCTCATGGACTATGGCTTCCACGCGCCAACGATGAGTTTCCCGGTGCCAGGAACATTTATGATTGAACCGACCGAAAGCGAATCCAAAGCCGAA
>RFGJ01000226.1 GCA_003696665.1 Gammaproteobacteria bacterium
GGTGTTGGTGGTCAGGCGACGGCCTTCTTCATCCACCTGACCGGTGCGGCGCAGGTAGGCTTCCAGCGGCTCACTGTAGTCGTCTTCGTAGATGAAGTCATTGCCGGTATTGTAAGGCGGGTCAATGTAAATCATCTTCACCCGCCCGGCGTAACTCTTCTGCAACAGTTTCAGGGCTTCCAGGTTGTCGGCTTCGATGAAGATGTTGCGGGTGTTCTCTTCGTTCACGCCCTCGCCGGGGGCGGGGACGAGCGTCCCCTTGGAGGGGAGGGCCGCCAGGCGGCGGCTCTCCCGTTTGCCGGGCCAGAACAGGCCGAAGTGCTCCTCGCAGGCTTCGGCGTCTTCCAGGTATTCACCCAGCGCTTCGCGCAGCGTGTCCCAGTTGATTTTTCCGTCGGCAAAGGCTTCGGGGACGACGGCTTGCAGTTCGCGCAGGCGGTCTTCGGTGAAGGTGAAGGAGGGGCGGAGTTTTTCAGGCATGGTGTAAATTCTCCGTAGGGTGGTTCTATTCAGCCAGGCGCAGGCTGAGAAGTTCGGATTTAGACTGGCCGCGACCGAGGAACAGGTCAACGTAGATGATATGGCGGTTGCGGCGCGTTTTGCGCATCACACAGGTCAGATTCCAGGGGGCGACGAAGTATTCTGCCCGGCTCGAAAACTTCTTTGCCGTGTCAATTTGGGCACTAAAGTCATCGTCTGACCCTTGAATGCCCAGGTCATGGGCAGTCAGGGTGACCATCTCCATTTCATCGGCTTCCCGAATGGTCATCTTGCCGCGGCTGCGGTTCAGTTGGATGACGAAACGACGCGGCCCTGCCATCACCTGGAGTTTGATAAGCGATGGGGCAGGTTCAGGGGATGGTACGGGTGTATCTACTTCTTCGTTTGCCGAAGCAACAGGCGGCTGTTGTGTATTGCCTTTTTGGAGCAAAGCATCAACGTTTTTCGTGCCTTTCACATCTGGCAAAAGGTCTTCCAATGCATTGGCCTTTTGGGATGGCTCCCTGGTTTTATCGTCATCAGGTGAGAAAGTTCTTTCTACTGGCTTTGGAGCCACCGGCTTGGGTCGGGCATCAACATCCACAACCGGGAATGTCGGAAGTTTTGCGATGTCTATTTGCCATTCACGCGCGCGATTGTTGATCTCTTTTTGAATCTTGCGCTTGCGGTCATCGTTATCCGTGATGCCAATCTGGCGACCTTTACACACCAGCCAGCGCTGGCGTGCAAATTGCTGGTCTTCCTCGCTGGCGGGCCAGGTCTGGTGCTGGAAAACCATCTCGTAGAATTCCAGGCAATCCATCACTTTTCCAGCGCGTTCCAAAGCGCCGCCAGCCTGCTGAACGGTCAGTTGTGTGGAGAAAAAGTCTGGTCTCTTGAGCAGCCTATCGTTGAGGTACCTGGAGACTTGGTTCTGGTGCGCTGTATCAGCCTGGCTCAAGGCATCAGAAACCGACAGCAAGCGGATGAAGGGAATATCCATCTCGTATTTTTCCCACTGGTAATTGCGAATAGACTTTGCGTCATGTTCGCTCACCAGGCCTTTTACACGTTTCCCCTTGACGAAATCAAGCGCGGCATCCCATCTAGCGTTTTGCACCCAATACTCCAGCATTTTCCGACCCCAGTCGCGGGCAGAATCCTTTCTTTGCTGGGCGTAGTATGCCAGCATCCCGGCAAATCGGTGTTCTGTGGGATATTGCGCCACCAGACTTTCCAATGCAACATCGTCTTCAGTGGTTCGTAACGCCTGAAAAACAATATCAACCTGTGTTTCGTCCAAAGGCTCAGCAAGATGTTGTTTGTATAAATCTACCATTGTAGAGGCTGGCAACTTGTATTTTTGTAACAGACCGAGTTTTTCGGGGTAAGGGGTGGCGCGCAAATGAAGTTGAACGACTTCTTCATCTCGCTCAAGCAAGCCTTTTTTGTGCAGCCTGTCAGCCCGGTTCCAGAGGCGTTCCCATTCGAAAGGTTGCAGGTCTTCTTCATGGCTTTTGTTTAACAGGCCCTGGTACAGGGCGCTGATAACTACTCGCCAGCCCTTATCAGGTTCAATGTGATGGTTTTCCAACCCCTGTTCGATATCAACTAACAACGTGCGCACCTCCTGAAGAGATGTATCTTGCCGGGTTAGCATGAAGTGCGCGGCGCGTTGCTGCAGGGAATGGTCATTAAAAGCGGCGAGCAGGTCAAAAGCCTGGGCTTTCCAGTATAGGCTTTTGGCCCTGTCTTCCTCGCCAAGGTCTTGCCAGATTTGTCCGGCTTCGATGAATTTCTCTTCCAATTCGAGCCGTCGGGCATCACAACGGCGGGCATAACCTTCCCGTCCGGACATGCGGTAGTTCTGTGCAGCGCGTTGCAACAAAAAAGTATCTTTGTTGGCGATACCGCGGCTTTCGAAATCTTCCGCCAGGGTAAGAGGGTCGTCGCGGTCACCTTCCCAGTCATCCAATCGCCCTGGTTGGATTTTCCCAATATGCTTTTCTTGCCAATGGTCAGAACCATCAAAGGCGCGGTAATCATTGAGCCATCGTTGAAGGTCCGTTTTTTCAAAAAATTTCTGCCAGAAATGCTCAAGGCCGTCTATGGTGTCTACGATAATGAGGCGCTTGCGAGCACGACTGGCTGCAACATACAAACGGTTAATGAAATACTCGAGGGGTAACAACTGCTCAGAGTCTTCTCGATCCGTTGGCCCATTATGCCCATTATCCAGTAATGCTAGTAACCCCGGGTAATCACTGCGACATGCATCCCCGAATTTATAAAGAACGACACGTTGGTACTCCAGACCTTTTGCGCGCATGGGGCTGAGAATGTTACGAGCAATCGTGCCATTTTCGAGACCAAAAGTCGCCAGGAAAGAATCATTTTCCACAAAGCGTTGTTCTTCCCCTTCCTGACAGGGAAGAATAATCACCGTTTCTTGTTGTGACTGAATCATGGACCGGAAGACTTCTGAATCAACATCAAAATACACTGGTGTGCGAGATGCCTCTCTGAACCAGGTATCCTGAGGCTTCAGTCCTGGCTTACGAAAGACAAGTCCTCGTATCAGGTGAATAAAATTACACACCTGTACAATGTCTGCTGAGGAGCGATAGTTGAAGGTCAATTCTGCAGGCTCCACAATGGGGTAGTGGTCACGTCTGGCGTACAGGAGTTCCCGCATTGTAATGCCAAAGTTGCCGCGAATGGCATCCCAGTCGAAACCGGTTGGGTTGAGGGTCTGGAACGGGTCCCCGGCAAAAGCAAAAGGTAAACGGTTAAGGATGTCGGGCGTCAAACGACGACGAGCATAGAGCGATAGCCGGAAGATAAAACGCAACTCATTGAGAGAGTAATCCTGGGCCTCATCACAAAAAACAGCCACGTGTTCGGGAACATCGATGTCTTTATCCGCCCACCCGGTCAAAACCGCACGCACCAAATCCTGGTCATCCCAGTAAGCATTCTCCTGGCACCATTCTCGATAGCGCGGCCAGATTTGCTGGGATACGCTTTTGAATGTGTCTGAAGTGACGGACTTGTTGCCCGGAAGTTCTTCGAATTCAGCGATGTCGTCAAGGTACTCGCCCGTATCAGATGACAGTCCCTTGATATAACTGCGAATTACATGCCAGGCTAATTCAGCACTAATTCCAGCCAGTGATGCATCCCGGCCAAGCGTTTTCTCGTACCACAACCGAAACTCCGGATAACGGAGATAACCTCTTTCGGGAAGTTCATCTTTTTTGTCTTCTGGTAGTAAACCGTAGAGATAGTCCTTGAGGGTGTAGAAACTGGTTCGCACAAGTTCATCAATGTCTTCAAAAGCCGGTGCATCATCCCGCAATCGGTGATAGGCATTGCTCGTCAAGATAGCCTTGACATTCTTGTAGGCCGTTTCTAGCAAATCCTGGCTGTAGGTCAGGTAGAGCGGTGGCGCCTGTAGTGCATCAGCTAGGGGAAGGTAGTCGTACAAGTGTTCCGCGAACAGGTATTGCAGAATGGTAGACTTGCCGCTGCCAGGACGGCCATTGATAAACAATGGGTAGTGCCCGTTACGGCTCTGTTGCAAGACTTCGGCTTCCTCGGCAGAAAGTGAGAGATTTGCTTTCTCATCCGCTTTTTGAATGTGCTCCCAGAGGTCTACGTCGGCCAACACAAGGCTCGGGTAACTCCGCCAACTGCTGCGTTTTAGAACACTCTTTTCGGTCGCAGTCAATACACCATGGTACGCCGATTCTAGTTCCTGTCTGTCTGATTGGTTGTTGGCGTGTAATGGGGCAATGAGAAAAAGTACTTTTTCATCACAAAGTGCCTTGTAGAGAATTGCTGTATTGTTCTCACCTTCTAAGAAGGTGGTATTACAATCGCCATTGTCAGCATTCTGCACGGCTTGCGTAACGATGCTGAGAATGTCCGATAGCCTGGTAGACAAATTATTCTGGCTGGAGGATTTCTGAGGAGATGTCCGTTCTATCCAGGTTTCACTTTCAAGGATAATCCAGTCGCCTTGCTCATGATGGCTGCTACGGGACCCCCATAGGAAGATTTGCTCTTCCTGTGAGAGTTCTTGCGGCAACATCTCCGGCGGTGCGGATTGTAGTTTTTCTTTCCAAATTTCCTCAAGGGATGGGGTTAACTGTTCGCAATCTTGGCGAAAATTGTCCTCAAAAGATTGCGAATCTCTTGAGAATTCTTTGTAGTCAGGTGAACTTTTTGGCCAGATATGCCAGAAAATGAGCAATCGGGCATCGACATCGCCTTCATAAGGTACTTCACCTATTATCAGGCGATAACTCTTCCCTAGACTTTTCTTACGAAAAATTCTGGGAAAGAAAGAAAGGTTGCCCACTTCTTGGGTGCGGTCTATTTTCTCGGCGAGTTTCTGCACCTCTCCCAATTCGCTGTGCTTTTTTGCTTCTTTTTCGCACTCTGGGGTGATGTAGGTGAAATAAGCAGGCATTGGAAGTTCCTCCTCTTGATGGTTTTTTAAGGTACGTGTTGCCTAACTCGCATCCAAACTGGCCGTGCGCCAGTCTTCCTGGTCAGGGTCGTCTTCAATAAAATACGCCATACCGCGCTCGGCGAAGCGTTTGCGTCCTGTAGCATATTGCCGGTAGGAAGCGCAGGAGAAGCGGGCATCGCAGTTGCGGCACACACGGGTTGCAAAGCGCTCCTTTCGCCAGACGCCAGCGATAAATGTCTCCAGCACGTCTACAGGAGGCGGAGAAAACTCGCCGTTTTCGATTTTGTCTACCGTCTCCCCAAAAGTGTAGATGGTGCGGTCCTTATGGGCTGGGTCGTACTCAATGGGAATAACCGGCTCCCATTGATTTAAAGCCGCCTCCAGCACCTGGGGGTCGGGATTGTTTAGAGCATCCCTTACCTCACTAGGGTAGTCAGTGGCAATCACGGCCATCTCGTCCAAAGGTTGTTGACGTAATTCTTGCCAAATGTGGGCGTACACGTTGAGTTGCTGCTTGTAGAGTTCCAGATTCGCGCGCACATAGTCTGCATCATGCGTTTTGATATCATACATCACTACGCGGTCGTCCTCGCGCACGATGTCTACCACGCCTTCGATGGTGTATTCGCGCCCTTGGGGCGTTTCCTGTCCGGGCAAGGTCAGATGGACTTCCGTATCCGTGACGCGTTCGGCTACCTCGCGCAACTTGTGCCAGTAGAGCAACACCTGTTGCAGAGCAGTCTGGCGGGATTCTGCCGAAATGGAATGTCCGCTCTCGGCCACTAACAACTCAAAATTTTCTTCGAAAGCATCGCGGATAAAATCTTCGATGGAGGGAAGCGTTGTTTCCTCAGGCATCCTGACCTCCTGCGGCTGCTGCCTTGCGGCGACGAATGAGTTCGTGATGCAAATCTTCTAGCGTACGATGCACCAGTGAACCAAAGAACATCGTCTGGGAACGAGAGGGTACAAAGCCAAATTTACGGAAAATCATGTACTGACGCGGGCACTTCTGATAAAGCAGGTAATCGGCAGTGAAAGAATACACTTTCGGGACTTCCTCATCCCGCATGGTGGCTGGCGGCATGGTTGTAATGTCAAAATCTGGAATTCGAGGCAAAGCATCACCCAGAAGCGGCCTGAATTGGGTCGTGATGTTTTGCCCCCGGCCCCTGAAGTGCGCCAAAACGAGCAGGTTTTGTGCTCGCGAAAGTGCCACATAGAACATGCGCGCAATGTCGAACTCGGTCATGCGCTTCAATGGTTCTCCTTGCGGACGGGAAAGCATTGGGCGCACCAGTTCTTCGATTTGAGGGGCTCCTCTGTTCTGCTTGTAAAGATTCCCCAGTACAACAACAGGGAACTCCAGCCCCTTGGCCTGGTGAATGGTCAAGAAAGGAATGCGGCCGCGCGGGAAGGGGTCTTCCGGGTTTTCCCATTCGCTTTCGCCCAACCGGAAGAGCGCGAACAAGAAAGAATTGAAGAAAATACCTGTCAGTTTGTGTTCTTCCAGCAAATCCGCGGTAATGATGCTGACTCGTTCATCGGTAAAACGCTGCAAGTATTGGGTAATCAATCCCAGATTGGCTACTGGACCTTCATCGCCCTTGTGCTCAGCCTGGTCAAACATGGCCTTGAAATGTTCAAAGCCCATCAGACGGTAGAAGAGGTCCAAAAAATTCCAATCCAGCGACGTGGCTCTACGAATGACGTAATTCAACAACAGGGGGTATCCTTCCCGAATACGTTTTTGCACGATGCGATCAAAATATGCACTGCTAACCAGTTTGCGCCCTGTTTCGGACAAACCGGGAGCATCATAGAGCAAACGCTTCATTGTGCGCAAATCATAAGGTCGCTGGAGATCCCAGTGTTGACGTTCCACCACCTTCAGGAGGGCATGGTAATCGTTAAGTGCCCGCTTGAGTTCCTCTTGACGGTCATTGATAAATTGGGCCAAACGAGGGTCACGACGTCGCAAAGTCTCTCCACGGGCTTCGATGGTGTTCAGCCAGTCTCGAAAATCTTTCACATCTCTCCCCATACCGCGCATCCCCGGCTTGCCAAAAATGAGAGCGTACACGCCAAACACATCCAGTGCCTCATCCACCTCCAAAAAGCGCCCAGCGCGTGGCGCATACACCTGCAATCCCTGGGCTTCCAGAGCATCTCGCATACGTCCCACTTGTGTGGATTTTAGTGAAGGATACAGAAATGCAATCTGGTTAGGATTCTCTACTTTGCCTTCATCCAGCAAGCGGCGCACAAAAGCAGCGATTTCCTCACACGCATTGTCTGGGTGAGATGGTGTAGATGCCACTACGGCTGGGAGAGAGTCGCTGCGATGCGCACGAATTTTTTTGTCTACACGGTAGGTTGTTTGTCCATCGTTGCTGCGCCAGTTTGTTTGTTCCATGAACTGACTGTAGAATTCCACGATGCGGCTGCGGGAGCGGTAATTAATATCCAGGGCAATTTGGCGTGGGGTAACACCTAAATGCTTCTGGCAACGCTGCGGAAATTGGACAAAATTTTCTACTGTGGCACCGCGAAAGCGGTAAAGCGCCTGGTCATCGTCCCCGACTACGCATAGATTTTTCGTTCCAGTGGACAATTTGAAGAAAATGCGTTCCTGGATGGTGTTGGTATCCTGGTATTCGTCAACAATGACGTGTTTGAAAACTTCTCCGCTGCCAGGAAAGTTTTCCAGCACGTGATAAGCCTCTTGCTGCAGTAGTGCAAAGTCTGTCACCCGATTGTCTTGCAGTGTTTGTCGGTATCCCTCGTATAACCGCAGGAGCAAGGCGACGTCTCCGGGAGCGAAATCGCACCAGGAGAATTCTCCCAACCGGCTTTGTAATACATCTGGGTCAAGCAATTCTTCAGAAAAGCGATTGAATGCTCTTCTTAAATTTTCAATTGCACGGTGGCGTGATAGCGATGCGAGTGAATCAAAAATCAAGTTGATTTGTTCAGCCGCATCGTCTGGGTGCAATCCAGCGTATGTCACGATTTGGTCCCACAGACGATTAAAGTGGAAATACTGTCCCAAATCATCCAGCAGAGCGGGAGGGCGCGGACGATGACGGTCGGCAAAAAAGCGCCGTCGGTCAGAGAGCAACCGATGGCAAAGCGAGTGTACCGTGCCAACATACATGCCGCTCAAGTCAAAAGATTGTCCGGTGTGATTGGTGACAAGTCCCAAAAGGGAACGCAGACCATCGGTCAACTGCTTTGCGGCTTTTTCTGTGAAGGTAGACAGGAAAATCTTTTCTGGAGCCACGCCATGATAGACAATCAAATTCAGCGTGCGCCAGAGAAGGACTCGCGTTTTCCCCGAACCAGGCCCCGCTGTCAGGTAGAGCGGGCCGTCTACATGCAAAATTGCATCGCGTTGAGCGTCATTGGGCGTGAACTTTGCCATTTTCCATAGACGCTCAATAGGAGGTGGTTCGTTGTCAGTAATGGCTTGTAAGTGCTCTTGTATGGTAGTCATGCCAATGCCCTCCGGGTCAAAAGGTCAAGAACTCGCCCACCTGGTTTCATACTAATAGATGTATAGCGATGGGCCAAGGCAATCGGTATTACTGCATCCTGGTAAAGTTCCGTTTGCAGGCGTTCAATCAAGCTGATAGCAACTGGCAGATTAGTGTAACGTTTCCATTCGGTTTTTTCGTGCACAAAATCGCTTCCGGGTTCTTCTTTGGATTTATAGGGGTACGGCAGTCCAAAAACAAACGTTTTACCTTCAGGAGTTTTGAAGATGAAATCCTGCCCATAATATGTCTCAAATCCGAAGCCATTCTTAGATGGTTTGCGGCTGGCAAGGATGTATTTATAGCGATAGTCGTCGTCAATAGCAAACAGACCATCAGGGGGGAGGAAGCGATCAATCATCCTGACATAATCCATGATTTGACCGCTTTTTTGCAGACCGATCATTAAAATAGGGGGGGATCCCTTTTTTGCTAATTTTCGATTGACCTCATCAAGATAAATCATGATGCTGCGGTGTAACCAGGCCGCATTTCCAAATACTGCTAATGGTCCATCTACAAAGAAGGCAATATTTTTGAGAGCCAACAATGCTCTTTGATGAATCAAGCGTATGTAATGAATTGGAAGGAGGTGTTCTAAAATCATCATCAGGCGAGAAAGCGCCGTGCCATTTGATTGATAATCATGCACTTCTTCCCACAAACGCAAACAATCGCTGGGATACACCGGCTGTCTACAATGAGGGCAAAATTGCTGCTCTAATTTGTCCTCAAGTTCAATAGGCCCTTTTTGACAGGATGGACATTTGTGCAATTTAAGCGTGAAGGGATTTTTCGTCCCCAAGTTTCCTGCTCGCCGAGAAGCCAAATGGAAAAGCGTGCTTCGCAGACTGGTATGAAAATTACCTGGTTCAAAACGAGTTTTCTCGCTTAACAGTTGTTCATCAAGCGCTGCTCGAAAACTATCGCGCACGCTATTGTGGCCTGGCAAACAGACGTTCGCGCTTGGTAAAACAAAAGTCAAGGCAGTATTGTTATCCTGTAGAGCCGCGACTTTGAAGGGGTCTACAAAGCGGCCATCGCGTAAATTGGCGAATTCTTTCAGGCTAAATAGAACTGCCCCTACCTGAATGTATCCCAGTCGAGTGTTTGGAATACGGTCGTTGAGTGCTGATTCATAAGGGCTACCGTCAGTTGCCAGTACTAGTTTTGGCAATGCATCCTGTTTAGAACGTGGAGGTGGTTGGAAAACAGAGGCTAATTTTTTCGCTTCTTCCTCGGACGGAGGCGTCAAATATTCGCAAGTTTCCAAAAAGGCTTGAACATTGGGATTCTTGACGAAATCAGTATGTGCGGTTTTTCGGGAAAATTCATTTAGATAAGGCATTGGCTCTACTCCCCTGTTTCTGCGATGTCCCGCTCGCGGCGCTGCTCTGCTTCAGGGTCAAATTTATCAATTTGCACCGGTACAACAAAGGGGCTGGATAACGTCTTCACGCGCGCAAAACCAACATCCTGGGCGCGGATGAGCGAGTTGCCGAAATCTGCAAAATCGTAGAATTGTGCCAACTCCTTGACTTCGCGAGCATTATTCAAATGCGTGATGAACCAGTTCTCGGTGTTGGCCAGAATATTCGGATGCATGGATGAAACTTCTTGTGTAGCATAAACCAGGCTGATGCGGTATTTGGCGCCCTCTTTGGCCAACCGTGGCCAGGTTTCGGTCAAGTCCATGCCTTTGCCAATCAGGTTGTGGGCTTCTTCGATGTAAACGACAATATTGGGGGGAGTCTTCCCTTGCACAAAAATCGCCATGGAATTTTGGAATATTTTGTGCGCAATGCGCGTACTTACTTTTTCTCGAATACGTGCATCCCCTACGGACAAGTCGAGAATTACTATTTTGCCATCCTGGAGTAAATCATAGATTTCATCAGCAACTTCTGTTGTGCGTCTTGGAGAGTGATATTTAATTGCATCTGCCAGAATTTTAAAACCTGAAATGTATGTCTTGCCTTGACGTTGCGCAATCATGTCTAGCAGGGTTTTCAAGGAGTCATCTACCCAATCTTTGCCAGATGAACTTTTGAGAGGAGCTTCTTGATTGGCTTCTCGCAATGCCAAGAACCACTGCTTTGCCTGTTCCAAAGTTAAGCCGCTTCCTGTTGGATTAGGCAGTGATATGGAAGACTTCTCGCTGACTTTTGCTGAGACTTCTTTGTTTGCAGAAAATTTAATACGGAAATTCTCTGGAGGGGTAAATCCGGCTACATAGAGAAGTGTTCTGTAGGCAGCAACTCTCACTTCCCAACGCCTATGTTCGCCAACATCTGATGGATCAGGCTCATCAAGAGAAAGGTTAACGAAGGCCCGCACATAGTCGGTGGTCACTCGGTTGGCTTCTTCCAGTTCACGTTGAATGATTCCAAAACCTTCATTCAATTGGTCATAAAAATTGGTGCGCAATTCGCGAAATCCATCAGTCTTTAGCATGCGATATCGGACAGTATCGTGTGGATAAATATCTGCCAAAGCACCTTTATCCTGCTGATTGGCGTTGGCATATTCCCCATTGATGTCGTAAATAATTTGTCCGATTTTGGCGTGACTTTCATCGGCTACCCGCTTGACAACCGAGACTAATTGCTTAATCATGTTCGATTTGCCCGTGCGCGTCATACCCAACACAGCTGTACGGCGAGCCAAAAAATCAGCGGGCTGCACAAAAACCGGCACTTTCTCTGCCCCAGGAGCGCGGCGATGCAGACGGTCGGTAGAGGTGTAGCGCACAGTGCCAATTCGGAAAGGCTTTATTTCACCCTCTAACCCTAATTGTGCCGCCATTTCACGAGCAGCATTCCGTCGAATCGGATCAACATAATTGACGATGGTCTCAAGTGCCTCTCCATGCGGACGATATACGTTCAGGCGCGTAGCGGTAGCAAATGATTCCAGGTCACTGCCTAACCAGAGCTCATTGCCATCCATGAAAAAAGTTCCCAGCACGCGGCATTTCAAACCACCGAACTGCATCTCGTTGCGGGTGATATCGTCCAACTCGCGGTCCGGTGACCCCTGTGGGCTTTTCTGGTCTTTGAAGTGGTCAATCTTTGTTCGCACCAGGTCATCGTCTTGGGGCAGTTTGGCCGATCCCAAAACGCGCAATAGGATTACCTCCATTTCTTCATCTGGAGTCTGCGCCAGATTTTGCGGGTCAAAGGCGGCAGCGACTAAGAAGCAGTTGTGAGGAATGCCTTGTGCGCGATATTTCCACAAATCGTTTGTCATGACATAAGCAAAGTCGTAATCAATTGAATAAACCCAACCGACGAAATTCTCGGGCTGCAACAACTTCCCCAAGGTCGATGTTGCCAGAATTTGGTTAATGTTTTGCATAAAACGCCTCCTCACTGACGCCCATTGAACTCAGGCAAAACTTCCAAATTAGAAAGGATTACTTCTTTACCAAGTTTTCTTTCCCGTAGTGAAAGGCTATAAAGCCATTCAACATCCGACCGCTTAGTCCCATTTTTGCCTAAGGCAAGGGCCTTGCCATAGAGAACTTCAACTTGTTCGGCAGAATCGTAACTAAGCAGCCATTTATCTTGCAGCTGCAAGAGAGCATCTCGCAATGCCAAATGATCAGCCTCCGAAAAATAATGACGATACAATTTCTCTGCCTTCTCAAAAAAAGGCGGATCCAAATAGAAAAATACCTTATCGTTCGGGAGTTTACCTTTCCGTTGTTCTGCCCGTATCATTTGCAACCCTTCTTCCCAGGATACATTCCACACTGCATAGACATATTCACGAAGTGCTGCAATTCGCCGAACACGCTCAATCAAAGTTCGGCGCGGAAAGCGACAATCAATCTTGTAAGGTGAAGCCTGTGACCTCCCGCCCAAAGGGCCTACTTCAGGTCGCAAAATACCGGAAAAACTGGTACGGTTGAGAAACAGGCAAATCCACGCCTGCTCTCGGGTCGTAGTAGGAGTGCTTTTCTTAGCCACACGCCAAGCCTCCAAAGTTACTGGAGCGCGCTCAATTTGCTCAATCAACCATTTGCTGTCCCAAAAAACTGTTTTCCAGAAGCTAGCAACCCACGGGTCAAGGTCTACCAAAATGATCTTATCAACCTTTCGATTCTGGAGTAAATGCAAGGCTACACTTCCCCCTCCCACAAATGGTTCAACATAAAGATGAGGGCGAAAATGATTGACTTCCAATACCTGTTCTACATACATCATCAAGCGTCGCTTGGATCCAGGATAGCGCAATGGGCTTAAAAAAGGCATAGAAAACACCCTTGCTACGTGGGGAAAATCAGTGTGACAGTTGTCTGTTGGACGTGTGAATTGTATTCAGATCTCTCTACCTTGGCAGTGGCACGGAGTAGGCGCTCTTCCGTCGTCCGGGCACGATCTGGTTGGTAATGCCTTCATCGGTGAATAGAAAGTGGCGCGCCGGTTCTTCGAAGGGCGAATTGATAACCGGATTGGTGATGACGGTATCGCTCATGCGTGAACTCTTTCCCTGTGAAACGCTGACAGACCGCCTCCCCCTTTATCGGTTGGGGAACATGTTTATGGCGCTCATAGGCTTTGGTGCATAAATCGACATGACTTGATAAGCAGGTACACTCCATCGCGCGGCGCTGCTGAGTGGATACCCGGGCAACGACCAGCGCATCTCCTACCCCAGCGACATGGTTAAAAGTATACCTGAAATTTCCCCTGTGCGACGTCTTTTCCCCGCTGCAAATCCGTCACACAATTCATCTTGTACGACGCCATCCCCCTGAAAGGCGTCGCA
>RFGJ01000227.1 GCA_003696665.1 Gammaproteobacteria bacterium
CCAATGCTGGAAAGCTCATTCGTAAACGCCTGACCGCTTCGGCGTCTTTCATCGTCCAGCGTCTCTTTCGAAATATCCGAGGACGACGAGATGCCGGGTCAATGCCTTCACGCCACCATTCAATAAACGTTGGCGCCAACGGTAAAGCGTCGCGCGGCTTATGCCCAGTATGTCCGCCGCTTCCGACGCCGTCAGGCCATGTCCATTACGAAGGAGTTCAAATCGTTTGAGTTGTTCTAAGACAGCATGAGGCCCCTTCTTCGTATCCTCAATATCTCACATTTGTCTGAATCTGGTCATCCCCCTAAAATGGCCATTTTAGGGGGCCTTGTGAGTCGCGATGAAGGTAACAACCGGGAAATACAAATAGTTTATTTTTTCTTTGCATGTCTGACGATTATCGAGCAGGGCAGAACGATGCCTGTTCGATGAATTTCGGCTTAGAATACCTCTTCCAGATAACTCAACAGCCGTGCCCAAGATTTTTGGTCGGCGTCCTTGCGGTAGTTGGGTGAGTTGAAAACGGTGAACGCATGAGGTGCCCCGCCATAGGTGGTCATCTCGTGTTTGATGCCAGCGGACTCAAGCTGTTGCGCCAGTGTTGCGAAATCGTTCATTGTGATTGCGGTATCGGCTGAGCCGTGGAATACCATGACTGTGCCTGTTGTCTTACGGTAATCTTGCCCCTTGGGGGTTCTTAGCCCGCCGTGAAAAGTCACAAACCCATCAAGTGGCTCCCCAGCACGCGCCAACTCTAGCACTGCCGCCCCACCAAAACAGTAACCTATGGCGACCCCGCCTTGTTGCGCAGCCCCTCGTCTCCGCGCCTCGGCGAGCGCAGCCCGCATAAGGTTTCGCATTTTCTCGCGGTCTTTGTACAACTCACCCGTATGCTGACGCTTATCTTTGTTTTCTGTGGGGCGGATGCCTTTGCCAAAGAGATCTGCGGCAAACACGGCATAACCTTTCTCTGCCAGCATGTCAGCTCGCTTGATTTCATAATCTGTGAGTCCATCCCAATCATGGATCAAAAGGATAAGCGGAGCGCCTGGGGCCGGTAACGTAAAGTAGCCTTCAAACTCCTGACCCTGCCAAGTGTAGGTCACCAGTTGCCCAGCCCAAGTTGGCAATGCGAACAGGCTGAGAAACAGTATTTTTAAAAAAGATGCGCGCATAACGACTCCCTCTTGAGTGTCTCGTTGCTAGCTTGCGCAAAAATGCCGAAAACGTCAATCACGAGGCCAGTTGTCGGAGGTGTGTAGGTGGTAAAGAAAGTTTGTTGGCGCAAAAGCCGAAAGTGCGTACAAGGGGTTTATTTGTATGGTTGACCAATGCGGCCTGCTTGGCAAGCCGCATTGGGCTAACTGCTTCAATGATATCAAGGACGCCGCTGCCGTTGTCTTTGTCGCCATTTATGACGCAGACGTTGCCTCTGCTCGGGAGACAGTCGTCTCCAGCGTTCACGCAGTTGACGACGTTTATCAGGCGGCAAGGCTTTGAATCGTTGAATTTGCCGACGCAGTCGTTCGCGTTGTTCAGGAGGAAGCATTCGGAAACGCCGAAACATTTGGCGTGCGCGTTGCTTTTGTGCTGGAGTAAGTTTTTTCCAGCGTTTGAACCGTTCCTGAACACGTTTTCTTTCTTCAGGTGACATGCTCTGCCATTTCTGTAACCCCTGCAGTACCTTTTGGCGAGCCTCGGGTGACAGTTGCTGCCATCGGTCTTTAAATCTTTGCAGCATTTGCTGCTGTTGCGGCGTTAAACTGTCCCAATCATTGGTTTCCGCGGCTTTCGCTGGGGATGGTGTGAGTCCAATGCACACAAGCAGGCATATCATGCCAATCAATCGCCACCGACCATTCATGGCTGTTCTCCGCTTACTTTGGGTTGTGTCTCTTGCGTCATTTTGGCTTTTGCCTCTTTGTCCTTGGGCATTCCTCTCTGAACCAGACCAATCTCCGTGGGGTCAACGAACTTTCCGTTATCGTCTTGAAACTCGCCCAAAAACAATAACATCTCCAAACTAGGTATGGCGTCTTCCTTTTCAGTGTTATGCTTCGGACGCTCATTGGCGGCCAGGAGGTGGCTGCCTACTAAGGGAAGTACTGCAACCAACCAATAGTTATGCCGCCGCATCGTCTTCTCCACTTTCTTCTAGCCATAAATAAAATTCCATTTCGGCATAGAGCTCGACCGGCGCATCGCTTGCCAAGATTTCCAAGTCGGCAAACAAACTGGCAGAATCGGAGGGCGCATCGTTCACGTTGTTTGCATGCGGCCACCATAGCGTAAATGCCAGAAAACCCGATAATGCGGTTGTTGCCAATGCCAACCCAAACGTGCGGGCGGGTCGGCTTTGACGTGCCTCCTGCAAGGCCTCTGCCCTGGCTCTTTGCAAGGCGATTTGCGTGCGATAGTCAAGGCTGTCTGCTTCTGCATTCAGCGCTTGATTAATTTGGTCTGTGAAATCATCTCGCCTATTCATCGTCATCACCCCAGTCGTGTAGCTTTTCCTTGAGCGCGTTGAGTGCTCGAGACAAATGTGTTTTGACAGAGCCTTCTGAGCATCCCATTGCATAAGCCGTTTGCTTGACATCCAGGCCTTCCCAGATGCGCAGCATAAAAACTTGTTGTTGTCTCACCGAGAGTGTTTGTAATGCTTCAACGATTTTCACACTGGCCCGTTTAAGATCGACGGCCATACTGGGATCAGAGGCATCATGACCGGGATATTGTTCGAGGGGATCGCCGTAGTACTCGTCTTCGGCACGACCGCTACCGAGCCAACCAAAAAAACCTCTTTTAACTTTTTCTCGTCGATACCAATCCCGAATTCGGCTTTGAAGAATTTTGTAAAACAAGGGTTTCCATTCCGACTCTGGTTTGTCGTGGTACTTGCTGACCAACTTGGTCATCGCATCTTGTACAATATCCAGCGCTTCATCGTGTGAGTTGATGGCCATTTTGGCCATCACATATGCCCGGCGTTCGACGCTTGCCAGGAAACGGTCCAGTGCCTGCTTTTTCGCTTGTGTCAACACACCCGACATATGAGTGTTCCGCGTATCTGCTGTCTGGGAACGTGATGCGTCCAAAATGTATGTTGTGTACACAGCGCCAACCCATTTGTACATGCTTCATGATGGTTCCAAACGCACGTTCGCCAATTCGGTTGACGCAAGAACACATTAAGCCCCCAGTTTTTGAAATGGATAAACCGAGCCGAGCTTGAGTAGCTGAGTCAGCTCATCCAGGGCCGTCCGAGATTCCTGTAAGAGCTGAGGATCGGCCAAGTCCGCTTCGGTCAGGCGGTCGCGATAGTGCTTATTAACCCACGCAACCAAGGCCTCATAGCTATCAGTCGTTAGCCAGCATGCCGGATTGACCGCCTGTCGCTCAAGCTCACTCAAAACGACGCGCTGCCGCAAGCACGCTGGGCCACCACCATTCCGCATGCTCTGTTTGACATCGTAGATTCGTACTTCAGCAATTGGCCCATTGCTGTCAACCAGTTTCTCCAAGTAGGCTGCCACACGTGGGTTTTCTCGACATTCTGCGGGACAGACAAGTAACATGCGGCCATCTGGCCTTGCCAGCAATTGGCTATTGAATAAATACGTCGCTACGGCATCACTGACAGAGACATCCGCGTCACGGACTTCGATAAAATGAAGCGGCGTTTCGCTTTGCCAGGCTTCTTTCAGGGCCGTAAGGGTTTCATCCTTGTTGAGAAAAGCATGCTCATGAAAAAACAGAACATTCAAATTGCCCACACAAATTACGTCATTGTGAAAAACCCCCTGATCAATGACGTCCGGATTTTGTTGGGCAAAAACGGTTCTTTGGGGATCAAGTTGATGCAGTCTGGCGACGGCTTCTGAGGCCTCTCTGGTTTGACGGGCGGGAAATCTTTTCGGTGCGGGTTTGGACAAGTCGAACGCATAGCGGCCAAACACAAAAAAATGTACGCCTTTGGCGTCATAACTAGGTGCTAGGCGCGTATGGTTGGCAGCCCCCTCATCGCCAAAATGTTCGCCTTGAGGCAATGCCGCATGATGCACGAAATGCTCGCCGGAAAAGATTTTTTTCAGTAATTCGGCGGTTTGCGGCCACTCGATGGAACGGTGAAATTTATTGGCCAGATTCGCAGGGGTAAAATGAACTTTGCGATCGGCAGTGTCTGTGCTCGGTGCCATTGTGCAGGCGTTCGCTGTCCACATGCTTGATGCCGATGCGCAAGCCACCAGCACTTTGGGGGCTTGTTTGGCCGCCTTTTGAATGACTTCTTCGTCAGTGCCTGAGAAGCCAAGTTTTCTCAGCGTGTAGACATCTGGGCGCTCAAGCGGCGGAATAATGCCTTGCAAATAGCCCATATCGGCCAAGGCTTTCATTTTCAACAGCCCTTGCAGCGCCGCTTCTTTGGGGTTCGATTCGGAGGCGGCATTGGACAGTGATGCCACATTGCCCAACGATAGTCCTGCATAGTTGTGGGTTGGGCCGACTAGACCGTCAAAGTTTGCTTCGTACATAGTATCCTCATGTGAAATTCAATTTTCCAAAGCCATTGTTATCGGCGATAGGGTGCCACACGAATGGTGTCGCCTTTGTTGATGTTAAGACGTTCTGCCACCCGCTCAGATATGATGTAACCTTCTTCCTGAGTGCCAAGCAATGGCGCCACAACCGCCCTAAAACCAGCAAGCCGAGTATTGGAAATAAGATGCATGACACCTAGTTCGCTATTCTGATTTTCGATTTCGGTGACAACCCCTGTCCTCGATTCACGAACCGTGGTGATTTTATCTGTTTCGCACTCGATGGTTGGGCCCGCATCAAATATATCCACATATTTACGATAGCGGAAACCATCAGATTGCAGCAGCTTGAGGGCCGGCCGGGTATGCGGGTGGACCTGCCCTATCACTTGCCTTGCTTCTTCCGGCAATAGACACGTATAGATCGGATGTTTCGGCATGAGTTCGGCAATGAACTGGTTGGAACCCAAGCCGCTCAATCGGTCAGCTTCGGCAAAGCTCATGGAAAAAAAGTGCCGACCAAGGGCTTCCCAAAACGGTGAGCGGCCTTGCTCGTCACTGTAGCCACGCATTTCAGCAATGACTAGATTGGCAAACCGCTCGGGAAACTGAGCAAGGAATAAGAAGCGAGCCTTCGATAACAGGCGCCCGTTATGTCCTTTGCGATATCGGGGTGATAAAAAGAGTGTGCACAATTCTGTGGCGCCCGTGTAGTCATTCCCTAAAAACAGGGTTTCAACCTGATTATGTACACCGAGGGTATGGCTGGAGTGCACAATCGTTCCAACCTTGTAGGTGTAGAAGGGCTGCTTCAAGCCGACGGCGGCTTCAAGGGCACTGGTCCCGATGACTTCACCGTCGTCATTTTCAAGCACGAACAGGTAGTATTCGTCGCCCGCCGCCTGAACGCTTTTGTCGAATGATGCTTGTGAATGCAATACTTTTTGTGTCAAGCGTTCACGGTTTGCGGGTAGTGTGGTAAGCCCATGACCAGCTTCCAAAGCCAGTTGGTACATGGTCTCTACGTCGTCAAGTTGTGCAGGACGAACAACGACCATAATGTACGTCTTTATCGATCCCAAAGACTTTCATTATACAGAACTGTTGACCAAAGCGAATGATAAAAAAGTTGCGTGACCGGCTGGAATTTATGACGCGAAAAGCGCACTATAAGCGCACCTGAGCAAACCAAGTGTGATGTAAGGTTGGATATGAGTTATCAGCGAAGTGATTTCGACAAATGGATGGTACCCAATTACAACCCGGCCAAAATCATTCCAGTACGTGGGCAGGGCTCTCGCGTTTGGGATACGGAAGGGCGTGATTATATTGATTTTGCGGCTGGTATCGCGGTCAATGCGGTTGGCCACTGTCATCCAAAGATTGTGGACGCCTTGAAAGCGCAGGCAGAAAAACTGTGGCATGTCTCCAACGTTTTTACCAATGAGCCGATCCTGGCATTGGCAGAACGGTTGGTCAGACACACTTTTGCTGAAAAAGTCTTTTTCGCTAATTCCGGCGCAGAAGCGAATGAAGCAGCGTTTAAGTTGGCGCGTAAATATGCCCATGATCACTTTGGTGAAGAGAAATCGGAAATCATCGCGTTTTACAAGGGCTTTCATGGTCGGACATTGTTTACCGTCAGTGTGGGTGGCCAAGCCAAGTACACTCGGGGGTATGAGCCTTTGCCAGCTGGCATCCGCCATCTACCTTACAATGATATTGAGGCGTTGACTGATGCGGTGAGCGATAAGACATGTGCTGTGGTGCTTGAGCCCATTCAGGGTGAGGGCGGGATCATCCCAGCGGAACGTGATTTTATTCAGGCGGCGCGGGCCGTTTGTGACAAACACAACGCGCTTTTGATCTTCGATGAGGTCCAGACGGGAGTGGGACGGACGGGCAAGTTGTATGCTTATGAGCATTTTGGCGTGACGCCAGATATTCTCACGACGGCCAAAGCGCTTGGTGGCGGCTTTCCGGTGGGCGCGATGCTGACAACAGCAGACATTGCGGCAAGTTTTGGCATTGGTTCCCATGGTTCGACCTATGGTGGCAATGCCCTAGCAGGCGCAGTCGGTTGTGCGGTGTTCGACATTGTCAACCAACCCGAGGTGCTTGACGGCGTTGTCACAAAGGGACAACAGCTGCAAGAAGCGCTGTCCCGGTTTGCCGAACAATATAAGCTATTTGATCGCCCGCGTGGCATGGGGCTCATGATTGGTTTGCCAATGACAGAAGCCTGGCAGGGACGTGCCAAAGAGGTTATCACCGAAGCTTTGTCAGATGGGGTGATGCTGCTGATTGCTGGTCCAGATACCATTCGATTGGTTCCGTCACTGCTTATCAGTGATGAAGAAATTCAGGAAGGTCTCAAACGGTTTGAAAAGACTTTGCAACGATTGTC
>RFGJ01000228.1 GCA_003696665.1 Gammaproteobacteria bacterium
TGGTCGTCACCGGGGGACATGCTCGGCAAACAAATCAGGTGGTGGACAGTTGGCAGGATTCCACCGGCATTCGACACTTTGCCACGCCGCGTCACCCACACACCAATCTGCGCGGCACTGGATGCCGGCTGGCCACACTCATTGCCTGTCATTTGGTGCAAGGCAGCAGCGCTGGCGATGCGGTGGTGCGCAGTCTCATGTGCCTAAACCATGCCATTGGCAAACCAGTGTGCCTTCCGGCCGGGCATGGTTATCCGGCGCCTCAGGCCTTGACACCAACGCAAGCCAGTCTGCCGACGCTTTTGTTCGATAGCCATTGGCCACAGGTTGACACGGAGCGCTGTTTCCGACCGATTCCACATCCTATCGGTTTGTACCCGATTGTGGATTCACTCGACTGGTTGGAGCGTCTGCAGCACTATGAGCTTGCGCTGATTCAGTTACGTCTGAAAAAACCTCTGGCTCAATGCCGGGATGAAATTCGCGCGGCGTGCGAATTGGCACGAAAGGCAGGCATACGACTGATCGTCAACGATCACTGGCAGGCGGCCATTGAATACGGCGCCTTTGGCGTGCACCTCGGGCAAGACGATCTGGCCGAGGCCGATCTTGATGCCATCGCGCACGCGAATCTCGCCCTCGGCGTGAGCACGCATGACTATTTTGAACTCGTTCGAGCGCTTGCACTGTCCCCGAGCTATGTTGCCCTTGGCCATATTTTTCCAACACCAACGAAGGTCATGCCTTCTGCGCCACAGGGCCTACAACGTCTGGCCGAATACGTGAAGCTACCATTGCCAGTGCCCACCGTTGCCATTGGCGGGATCGACCTTGATAACGCACGCTCCGTGGCGGACACCGGCGTGGACGGCGTGGCGGTAGTGCGTGCGGTCACACAGGCGCCAGATCTTGACGCGACGATCCGCCGGTTTCAATCACTTTTTATGCGCAGGAAATGACCATGAATGGGCTTGAGCGACGTTATGCACGGCAATTGCTGGTGCCAGAAATGGACGAGGCCAAACAAGCACGTCTCGCCGAAATGTCTGTCGGAATCATTGGCGTCGGAGGCCTTGGCTGTCATATTGCGCCGGCGCTGGCGGCAGCAGGCATTGGATGCCTGCACCTGATGGACGATGACCTGGTCAGTGAAAGCAATTTGCCGCGTCAGTGGCTATATCACAATCATCACATCGGCGCGCCTAAAGTCCATTGCTGTGCTGATTTTATCCGCCAGCATCGTCCTGACGTACGCGTCACCACACACGCCATGCGTATGAATGAGGCGGCGCTGGCTGAATGCCAGCACACCTCCGGGCGCTTCGATCTACTCATTGATGCTTCCGACAACCTCACGACACGCCAAGCAGCGAATCGTTTCGCCCACAACGCCAACTGTCCACTTATCACCGCTGCCGTGGCCGGATGGCAAGGACATGTCGCATTTTTCGACTTTGGGCTCAACGCGAGTCCCTGCTATGAATGTGTGGTTGGCCAGCAATCGTTACCTTCTTGTCTCGAAGATGGCGTTTTTGGCCCGATGGCCGCTTGGGTGGCTAGTTGCGCCGCCCTCATGGCCATCAAGTGGATGATTGGTCTCGGCCAATCCCCCTTGTGGGTACAAATGGATGGTCGCACCATGACCCAAAAAGTCTTTTCAATTCAACCGGATCCTCAATGTTCCGTCTGTGGAGAAACCAGCCATGATCACCGTGCTGATCAATGACAAACCTGTATCACTGTGCCAAGGGGCAACTCTTCAGGATGCGCTTAACGCCTATGCCAAGACCTCCGATCGACTGGCGGTTGCGGTCAATGGCACCGTCGTGCCGAACACACAATGGCATACCTACCAATTGGCTGACAATGATCGACTTGATGTCTTTCAACTGGTCGCAGGAGGCTAGCAATGGGCGCAAACTGGTCAATTGGAGACACAACCTTTCACTCGCGCCTCTTGCTTGGCACCGGTAAATTCGCCAGCGTCGCTGAAATGCAGGCGGCGGTGCGGTCCAGTGGCAGCCAGATGGTGACCGCGGCGCTCAAGCGCTTCGATCCAGACCATCCTGAAGACGATCTTTTCACACCGCTGCAAGCACTTGGTGTGACTGTCATTCCTAACACCTCGGGCGCGAGAAATGCCAAAGAAGCCATTGTCGCGGCCGAGTTGGCGCGCAGCTTGACGGGTTCGCCGTGGATCAAACTTGAAATCCACCCAAATCCTCGCCACCTGATGCCCGACGCGTTGGCCACTGTCGAAGCCGCACGCGAATTGGTCGCGCAAGACTTCAAGGTATTGCCATATATGCATGCTGATCCAATTCTGGCCAAACAATTGGAAGAAATAGGCTGTGCCGCCGTCATGCCACTGGGCGCCCCCATTGGCTCCAATCAAGGGCTACAAACAGAAGTGTTTCTCCAACAAATCATCGCGGAAGCCACGGTGCCAGTCATTGTCGACGCGGGGCTCGGACGTCCTTCAGACGCGGCGCGGGCTATGGAACTAGGGGCCGATGCTGTGCTCGTCAACACAGCCATTGCCACCGCCTCCGATCCTGTGCGCATGGCTAAAGCTTTTGCTCGTGCCGTCGAAGCCGGGCTGGCCGGGCGTCAAGCCGGACTTGCCGAGACCGCCGGCCCCTCGCCAAGTTCGCCCCAAACACTATTTTCGGAGCTTTGGTCATGAGTTGGTCCAACTGGTTGACCGAAAATAGCCCGGAACGCATTGAAGCGCAGGCGCAGCAATGTCGAGAGATCGACGTGTTACGCGCGTTGCAAAAGGCCGGTCATGCCATGACCGAAGACGATCTCATCGCATTATTGAGCCCGGCTGCCACATCGCACTTACCGGCCATTGCCGAACGTAGCTATCATCTGACGCGACAGCACTTTGGCCACAATATTCATTTCTATGTCCCGCTGTATCTTTCCAATCGATGTGCAAATCACTGCACATACTGTGGATTCAGCCGACATATCGCCCAAAAACGCACCACCTTGAACATCGACCAAATCCACGCCGAACTGCGCGCCATTAAGAAGCGCGGCTTTAACAATGTGTTGCTGGTCACCGGTGAGAGCCACAAAGTGGGTGCCGACTATTTGGCGCAGGCCGCCAACCTTGCCCATACGATGTTTTCCATGGTGGGGCTTGAGGTGCAAAGCTTATCGGACAAGGATTACGAACGGATGAGCCATACCGGCGTCGACTACATCCCGTTTTATCAAGAAACCTATCACCAACACACTTACGAACAAGTGCATCTGGCCGGCCCAAAAGCTGATTATCAACACCGTTTAGCGACCCCGGCACGCATCGCGAGGGCGGGTATTCGCAAAGTTGGTCTTGGTGTGCTGCTCGGCCTTGGCCCTTGGCGATACGATGTCATTGCGCTCGCTCGACATCTTCGCTGGTTGGAAAAAAAGTTTTGGCGCACGACATTCAGTGTCAGTCTCCCCCGTCTGAGACCATGCGCAGCCAGCCAAGGCTCGTCATACCAGACACCAAGCGATCAGTGGTTCCTACAAATCATCATGGCGTTGCGGCTTTGGTCGCCGACCGTCGAGATCGTCTTGTCAACCCGCGAGCCAAGCCAGCTGCGTGATCGTTTACTCCCCTTTGGCGTCACTCACATTAGCGCCGGCTCGTCCACACAACCCGGCGGCTACGCCGAAGCCAATGTGCGGCTACGCCAATTCGATATTGATGATCACCGCACGCCGCAAGAAATTGCCACGGTCATTCGCAAATTGGGGCTACAACCGGTATGGACCGACTGGCGCTCAGAACTCTCGCAGCCAATGGACCTAAGTTTATGACGAATCGTTCGTGTAAATCAGCATAACCATGATAAAATATCGCCCCTTAAACGGAGCCCTTATGCGCCCACTTACGAAGCAGGGTTGAATCGCTATGTCAGAGTATCGAATTTTTACCTCCGAATCGGTGTCCGAAGGCCACCCAGATAAAATTGCAGACCAAATTTCCGATGCGATTTTGGACGCCATTCTCGAACAGGACAAGATGGCCAGAGTCGCCTGTGAAACTTTGGTCAAAACAGGCATGGTGTTAGTCGCCGGCGAAATTTCGACGTCCGCTTGGGTAGATATTGAACACCTCGTGCGGGAAGTTGTGCGAGATATTGGCTACACCCATTCTGACATGGGCTTTGATGCAGATTCCTGTGCCGTCATAAACGCCATTGGTAAACAGTCTCCGGACATTGCCCGTGGTGTGGATCGCGACGATCCGGCTGAGCTGGGGGCAGGTGACCAAGGCTTGATGTTTGGCTATGCCACTAACGAAACTGACGTCCTTATGCCGGCACCGATCCTCTATGCACACCGTCTGGTGGAGCGTCAGGCAGAACTGCGCAAAGACGGCACGTTGCCCTGGCTTCGCCCTGATGCCAAAAGCCAAGTCACCTTCAGATATGAAAATGGCAAACCGGTTGCCGTCGATGCCGTCGTGCTGTCAACACAACATGCACCGGAAATTAAGTACGACGACTTGCAGGAAGCCGTTCGAGAGCTCATCATCAAACATGTATTGCCTGAAGAGTGGCTTGACAAGCATACCAAGTACCATATCAATCCCACTGGTTCTTTCGTGATTGGCGGGCCGATGGGCGATTGCGGTCTGACTGGACGTAAAATCATCGTTGACACCTATGGCGGGGCCGCACGTCATGGCGGTGGCGCATTCTCAGGCAAAGACCCAACTAAGGTGGACCGAAGCGCTGCTTATGCGGCACGTTACGTGGCCAAAAACATCGTCGCTGCTGGCCTTGCCGAGCGCTGTGAGGTACAAGTCTCGTACGCCATCGGTGTCGCAGAGCCAACTTCCATCAGCATTAACACCTTTGGCACGGCGCGTATTGACGAAGATAAAATTGCCAAACTTGTCCGCACCCATTTCGATTTGCGACCTTATGGTCTGATTCAAATGCTGGATCTGGTTCGGCCAATTTATCGCCAAACCGCTGCTTATGGGCATTTTGGCCGAGAAATCCCAGACTTTACATGGGAGAACACCGACAAGGCGGAGGCCCTCCGGGCCGATGCTGGATTAGCATGACGTACAACGGAGCCATCCATGACAGACACAAGTTTCACTGACTACAAAGTGGCCGATATGTCCCTGGCCGACTGGGGACGCAAGGAAATTCGCATCGCCGAAACCGAAATGCCTGGTCTGATGGCACTGCGCCGCGAATTCGCGGACAGTCAGCCGTTAGCAGGCGCACGAATTGCGGGCTGTCTGCACATGACGATTCAGACCGCCGTACTGATTGAAACACTGGTCGCATTGGGCGCAGAAGTGCGTTGGTCAAGCTGCAATATCTTTTCCACACAGGATCATGCCGCGGCTGCCATTGCCGCCGCAGGTATTCCCGTTTTTGCCTGGAAAGGTGAGACCGAAGAGGAATACGAATGGTGTATCCGCCAAACCATTGAAGGCCCCAATGGTTGGACACCAAACTTGTTGCTTGATGACGGTGGCGATCTGACCGCCATTGTCCATCAACACTATCCGCACTTACTCGAAAACATTCGTGGTGTCTCTGAAGAAACCACCACCGGTGTGCACCGACTCTATGAAATGGCCAAAGCTGGCACATTGAAAATGCCAGCGATCAACGTCAACGACTCCGTCACCAAATCCAAATTCGACAATCTTTATGGATGCCGTGAGTCGCTTCTCGATGGCATTAAACGTGCGACCGATGTCATGATCGCCGGCAAAATTGCCGTCGTGTGCGGCTATGGGGATGTGGGTAAGGGCTGTGCGCAGTCGCTGCGGGGTCAGGGGGCCACGGTCTGGGTCACCGAGATCGATCCGATTTGTGCCCTCCAAGCAGCCATGGAAGGGTATCGTGTGGTGACGATGGAAGAAGCCGCACCTGTCGCTGACATCTTTGTCACCGCCACTGGTAACTACCATGTCATCACGCACGATCATATGGTGGCCATGAAAGATCAGGCCATCGTTTGTAATATCGGCCACTTCGATAACGAAATTGATGTGGCATCACTGCGTCAATACGAATGGGAAAATATCAAACCTCAAGTGGATCATGTCATTTTCCCAGATGGTAAACGCATCATCTTGCTCGCAGAAGGACGCCTCGTAAACTTGGGCTGTGCGACTGGCCACCCCAGCTTCGTGATGTCAAACAGCTTTACCAATCAGGTGCTTGCGCAAATCGAGCTGTGGCAAAACCACGAAAAATACGACAATCAGGTCTATGTGCTGCCGAAACACCTCGACGAGAAAGTGGCCAGGTTGCACCTCGACCGCATCGGCGCGAAGCTGACCCGCCTCACACCGGAACAGGCGGAATATATCGGTGTCAGCATCGACGGCCCCTACAAGCCAGACCATTACCGATATTAACCTGACTCCGGGGCCATCCCCGGAGGATTCACGATGAGTTCGATTCGTCTTTACGTGTCCAAACCCCTTCCGCCGTCGGGTGAGATCATCATTGCCGACGGCGCCTTTCATCATCTTTGCCGGGTGCTACGTGCCAAACCTGGACAGACTGTCACACTCTTCAATGGTGACGGCTTTGACTACGTTGGCACACTCACCGCCGTATCGAAACGCGAAGCCTGCATCCGCATTGATCACCACACAAAGAATGTCGCATCACCCACACTTTCTATCACGCTATTACAAGCCGTCAGTAAAGGCGAGCGAATGGATTGGGCGGTACAAAAATCGGTTGAACTGGGCGTCAGTCGAATTGTGCCTGTGCTGACTGAGCGCTCGGTGGTGCGACTGACCGCCGAACGTTGGGAAAAGAAAGTCAATCACTGGCAGCAGGTGGCGATCAGTGCCTGTGAACAATCCGGTCGTTCAGATATCCCTATCATCGCCCCCGTTCAGACATTGTCACAAGCATGGCAAGCGCTGCCGACAGAATCGCTGCGGCTCGTGGCCAGCCCAGACGGCCAACGGAAACTTCGCGATTTGAACGACACGCAAGTAGTCCAGGGCGTTGTGATTTTAGTGGGTCCCGAGGGCGGGCTCACCGACACCGAACTCAACGCTCTCACACCACAACCGATCAAAATCTCAATGGGGCCGCGAATACTGCGCACAGAAACTGCGCCGCTGGCATTTCTGGCTGGCTTGCACGCCTTGTACGGTGACAGTTAACCCATGGCCTCAAGACTCATGGCCTCAAGCTCCTTCATGTCAGGCAACGCCACGACTGTCTCGGACAAGCGCGCGTAGCCAGCGATCCCTCTTGGTGGCTCCTCCATCTCCGAAGCATTTTCGGCCGGGCTTAAGTCATCAGGACCAACGTTTTGCAACCGAGGGATACCATTAATCAGAATCGCCATAAACGGTATGTCTTCATTGCCAGTGGCGCTATTCAAAATGCCGATCCGCGCCCGTTTGCCAATCTCTTCAACCGTCGGCATTGCCGCTTCCAACGTGATAAGTGGCAAGCGCAAACCGCGCCAGAAAATATCGCCGAGATGCCACGGCGCATTTCGCTCGGATTCCGGTACGGTAAATCCCACAACTTCCGCCATCGCGGTATCGGGAAGCAATAACGGCGTCGTCCACATCGGAACCAACAAACTGTGAATCGTTGTTTTCGCCTCGGTCGCCATAGTTAATTCCTCGATGCTTGGTTAAGTTTCGGTGCACTGGTGTGAGTACGGCGAACATGGCTCGCCAAAGCACTTGCCAGGAACTCAGGCGTGCCGCGCAAAGTATGCAGTCCGAGGGCAGCCACTGCCTCAGGCATGGCCGCGCTCGCGCAGGTGTCCGCGGTTTGACACCATACGGGATGGTTCCGCTCACGCATGGCTTGAGCGCCTGCCACACCGTCCCCCGGCATACCACTAAAAATGATGGCACCTGTCTTCGGCCACACTGCTGCAATATTTTCCATGATCTCGTCAATGGTTGGTGTAAATGGGCCCCGCCATCCCTTCTCGTCCACACGTAACCAACCATTCCAGTCAACGTGCACGCGTTGCGTCACTGGCAGAATGATAATTTCCCCCGGTTTCACCGGGCCTGTTTCAGCGATTCGGACATGAAAGTTCGAGTAGTCCTCGAGCAGGCTACGCAACACCGGCACAAATCCGCTATCAATATGCTGCGCCACCAGCAGACTGCAGTTGGCGTCCTGCGGCAATGCTTGAAAAAAACGTTTCAACGCCATTGGGCCGCCTAAACTCGCGCCAATCACCCACAAAGGAAAATCCGGACCAGTAAAGGTCGCGGATTCTGCTGGACGTAACTCGCCACTCAACCTGTTGTCTGACACTGCCGGGCGTACCGGCGAGGCCGGAAGCAGCGCATCTTCCAGCACCAACTCGCCCAGTCTGACAATCAGTTTTTTCACCCAATAATCAGGGTGCTTTTGACGCGACAACGCCGCCCGCTCATTGATAAAAACAGGCACCTTGGCATCGTGCAACAGTGAATCAAGGTGCGCATGCCAATCGTCTTCGTCGAGATCGACGAGCCAAATATGTAAATCGGTCCTCGCGCACTGGGCAGCATTGATGTCGTCCGGCGAAATGACATCCACAATATCGACGCGTTCCGCAGTCAAAAGCTCCATCAACGGATGACTCTTCGCCTTATCCGCCGTGACGATCCCAATGGATAGAATCCTGTCCGTCATCACTGTCCTTCGAGCAGAGATTCAATATTTTGCAATAGATCTATCTCGTTATAGGGCTTGCCCATATAGCGATTGACACCAATCTCTTCTGCCCGACTACGGTGTTTATCGCCCGTTCGAGAGGTGATCATAATGATCGGGATATGCTTTAGGCGCTCATCATGGCGAATGGTTGAGGCCAATTCAAAGCCGTCCATCCGAGGCATTTCAATATCAAGCAACATCAGATCCGGAATCTGATCATGCAGCACATTGAGTGCATCCACACCATCTTTGGCCGTCAATACTTGATAGCCATGACGCTGCAACAGACGGCTTGTCACCTTGCGCACCGTAATGGAGTCATCCACAACCATAATGGTTTTGACGGACGTGTCTTCGTCCTCGCGACGTTTTACTTCCGCTTCGGCTTCCACGGATGGCGCATCCGCACGGCGCCACAGGGCTGGCAAATCAAGGATCAGCACGACACGCCCATCACCCAAGATGGTCGCGCCGGAAATGCCTGTAATGCTGGATAGCTGCACGCCAACTGACTTCACAACAATCTCACGGCTGCCAGCCAGCTCGTCTACCTGAAGGGCGACCGGGTGCTCTAAACCATGCAATAGCAGCAACGGGAGAGGTTGTGTCAATCCTTCAAGATTTGGACTGTCTTGCGTTTTCAACAGGCGACCTAAGTAGCGGACGCTATAAGGTTGGCCCGAATACATATAAGTCGGATCATTGTCGCGATAAATTTCTTCTAGCTCAAAGGGCGAGACGCGCACCACACCCTCGATATTGGCGTACGGAATGGCGTACATGCTGTCCGCGACACGCACCATCAGTGCCTGATTGACCGACACCGTAAATGGCAGACGCACCGTAAAGGTGGTGCCTCTATCCCGCTCGGATTGGATGTCAATCAAGCCACCCATTTGCTTGATTTCGCTATTCACCACATCCATCCCGACACCGCGACCGGAAATTTGTGTGACGGTTTCTGCGGTTGAAAAACCAGCTTCAAGAATCAACAACTGCAATTCATGGTCCGTCAGCTCGGCGCCTTCGGCGATTAAGCCGCGCTCCAATGCTTTTTTGCGGACGCGTTCCAAATCAATGCCGCGGCCGTCATCCGTAATTTCAACGACAACTTCTGCGCCTTCACGATACAAACGGATGCTCACACGCCCTTGTTCCGGTTTGCCTTTGCGCAGACGCTCTTCCTTAGATTCGATGCCGTGGTCAATGGCGTTTCGCAACATGTGCTCAATTGGTGCGATCAGGCGTTCGAGCACTGTCCTGTCCATCTCACCTTCGGCTTGGATGGCTAGCACCACCGGCTTTCCAAGCTCCTGACCGATTTGGCGCACCATACGACGCAATCTGGGCACAACGCTGGTGAACGGCACCAAGCGAGTGCGCATCAAGCGATCTTGCAGTTCGGAATCAACACGCGACTGCTGCAACAACAGCAACTCGGCGTCCGCCACCAACCCTTCCATCGTTTCTTTCAATGACAATAGGTCGTTGGTCGATTCACCGAGGCTTCGTGTGAGCTCTTGCTGGCGGGTGTAGCGGTCCATTTCTAGCGGATCGAATTCATCGTCTTCGTAGCCCGCCATTTCACGGCGATACTGAATTTGTGCCTCAGTTTCAATTTCGAGATTACGGAGCTGTGTGCGGACGCGCTCAACCGTGGCATCAATTTCTTCAATCTGGAAGCGCAGCTGAGTCACCTGCTGCTCAAGGCGCGAACGATAAATACTGGTTTCACCCGCGAGGTTGGCGAGCGTCTCCAAAGTCGCCGCATCGACACGAATCATTTCGCGCCCAGCACTCTGCCGTGCCGTCGCAGGTTGAGGCTTCGGCGCAGCTTTCTCTTCTTTGGTTTGCGCGGCTCGACGCCGTACCAGAGGGACGACTTGCGCGGTGTGCTGTGGCACATCTTGTTCTGTGCCTGGTGCCGTGACAGGGCGCCCTGCCGCTGTCCGAATCTTGGTCAGCAACGCATTGGCTGTCGGAATCGTACCCGCGGTCTTGACTCGCTCGACCATTTTCGCCATGGCGTCGTGACATTCCTGCGCCAGTCCGATGAGTTCGCTATCCGCAATGCGTCGACCGGTGGTCACCTGCTCAAGCAAATTTTCCAGCTCATGTGCGACGTCGGCTAAAGGTGTCAAACCAGAAATCCGCGCGCCACCTTTAAGCGTATGGAGCTGACGCTGAAGCATATTGACGTGCTCGAGGTCATTTTGGTTTTCTTGCCACAAGCTAATGACATCGCCCTGTTCAGTCAGCAGCTCCTCCGCTTCTTCGAGATAGATGTCGAGAATATCCTTGTCTTCTGGCTCGAGATCCAGAGCAATCTCTTCTTCGGTAAGCGCCGCTTCAACAAATGCTTTTGTAATGTCTGCCGATTTTTCGACCTGCGATGTCGTTTCATCCTCAACGCCGATGTCGGCCACATCGCCCGACTTAAGTGAGGCGATCAGGGCGTCAGCAGGTTCAGCATCTTCCCCTGCCTTGATCTGTGCCACCATCGCGTCAAGCTGCTCAAAAGCAGTCCTCGTCAGTTCCAGCGAAGCTGATGCGTGGGTCAGTGCCGTCTCCAGCTCGTGCGCCAAGTCGGCCACCGGCTGTTGGTTGGCCAGACGGGCCGCCCCCTTCAAGGTATGCAGGATACGCAACAAGGCGTCGACTTCGCCATAAGCCTCAAAATGCGCCAAGGCCTCCTCAGCCTCATTCATCAGCTCTTCTGCTTCCTCAATAAAGAGCGCACGAATCTCTTCCAGTTCTTCGTCTTCAGCCGTATCTGCATCTTCGACTGCCTCGGCCATTGCCCCAGACGTTTCAGCGTCATCATCGATGTCTTCCGCACTCAACGATGGCGCAAGTGCATCCGAGGCGGCCAAATCGACATCGTCGTCGGCGACGTCAGATGCCTGATCGATTTCTTCTTCGACGGCACCCGTCGCCTCAGTCATGTCCGTTGTATCGCCAGTCTCGAAATTAGATGGCGCCTCGTCCGTCGGCTCGGAGAGTTCAATCAATGACTCGTGATCGTCCGACACGTCAGACGAAATGGCATCATCGCCTGGTAGTTCATCGACCTCCCTTTCCGCTTCGATTTCGCTTGCTTCGCCAAGCAAACCTGGCTCGTCCGACAGCGCTTCAGGCGCTACGGTTTCTACATCAACATCATCCAAATCAATGCTGTCAAACGACAAGGCAGGTTCTGTGTCGCCTTCCTCATCCACTAAGCTATCCGCTGCGCCATCATCGACTAAGCTCGCTGCGCCAGCTTCCGGACCAACATCGTCCAGAGCCACCTCTGTCTCGGCGCCCTCGCCAGCTTCTGCCGGCGGCTCAATGTCAAATGTCTCCTCTCCGTCAACGCTTACCAGATCAGAGTCTGTCACTTCTAAGGCCGCTTCCGAAGGTGCCTCAGTTGTCGGCGCCTGGTCACTGGTAAATTCGTCCAGTGCTTCGAGCAGCGACTGGTTGAGTTTCGGACGCTGACTGGCTGCGATACGGTCAAAATTCTCCGCCAAGGATGCCAACGCGCGTGAGAGTAATTCGACGAAATCGGCACGACGGCTTGCCTGTGCCCCTTTTGCAAGGAAGCCTCCAATTGCGGCACAGAAGTGTGCCATTGGGGCCAGATCAACCGCTTCGGCGAGATCGGCCAATCGAGCAAATTTTTCTGACGCCTGGTGGAGAACGTCATCACTTAAGTTTGCTGACGTATCAAGCAAACGATCGCCAAGGTCATCCACCAGATCTTGTCCGTCGGACAAGAACGTGATCAACGCATCGTTATCACCACTTTCCGTTTCGACTTCCAGCGCCGGTATCAACCGATCCAACGCCTCTATCTGCGCTTTGAGCGCTCGGAATCGCTCGTCTTCCGGCTGCTGCTCGAAGCTTGGAATATCAGGCAGATTGTCTTCGAGGATTTCACTGAACCCTTGTAACGCCGTCAGCGCTTCATGGGACACTCCGATGGACCTCGCGTTGAGTTGCTTAAAGTGCGCTTCAAGTGGCGTCACCAAAGCACTGACCTTCAGCACACCCGTCATGTTGGCACTGCCCTTTATCGTGTGCAGCGCCCTGACCACATCATCGTCACACAGTGTCTCGCCAGGGTTAGACAGCGCCCGATCAATGAATTCATGAATGGCCGCCATGTGGGTTTCAGTTTCGGCGCAGAAGACCTCAACTAAAGCCTGATCGAGCGAGCTCTCATCTGTTTCGCTGATCGGCTCAGCATGTGCCACCATGTCTTCATCAACCGATGCATCATCGCCACCATGAAGTTCCTCTGGTGTCAATTCAGGCACATCCGCCAAAGGTGCCTCCGAGGTCACATCAATGGCTTCCGGCGTTTCTTCCACTTCCTCATCGGTGTCACCCACCTCGTCAACGACCACCGTCTCTTCTTCTGAGGTTTGCTCAACTGGTGCAGGCGGCACTGCTTCTGTTTGCTCCGTTAGGTCCGTGCCTGAAATAGTAGCCTCTGTCGTCTCGCTTGTCGCTGCCTGTCCTGGCTTAGGTGCAATACCGCCCGCAATCGCATGCGCGCGTGCCGCCAAGGCTTCGGCTTCGGACGACGCATTTTTACCCTGCTTGAAATCGTTAATCAGTGTCGGCAAAAGCGCCATCACTTCGTCCAGCAACTGCCAAATTTCTTCCGTCGTTGGCTGCGTACCCGCGATAATTTTGTTGAGCAAGTTCTCAACAGCCCAAGCCAACTCCCCAATGACCGTCGCGCCCACCAGCCGACCACTGCCCTTGAGGGTATGGAATGAACGCCGAGTCGTCGTCAATGCCTCCTTATCTTCACTGTTCTGTTTCCAAGCCGGATAGCTTTGCCCCAGTGTCTCCAGAACTTCTGTCGCTTCCTCGGCAAAGATTTCGAGAATTTCCTCGTCAATCAGATCGTCGCTCTCCGTCGCCGATGCCGGGGCTCCGAAGACTGTCTCTGTCTCACTTGAAACCTCATCTTGTGTTTCTATCGCGGTGTCCGGAACAGCGTCTCCGCCCTCCATGGCTGACGCTTCGTCTAAGGTTTCAGCGAGTGTTTCTAACCGTTGCAAACTGTTTCGTGCCGCATCAAGCACGGAGTCCAAAGCATGCTTTCCGCTTTCGTCGAAGCCTTCTAAATAATATTCAATGCCGGTATAGACGTCGGCCAACGCGTCAAGGTAGGCCTGCTCTGGTAAGACGCTACTACTACTGAGTTTATCAATATATTTTTGTGCTGAATGGATTAGGTCCGCCAAATCAGACATATCAAGCAAGCGGAAGCCACCTTCAATTTCGCGAGACCAATCCGCAATTGGCGCCAAGGTCGATCTATCGCCACCTGCCGCCATAAAGTCAACAATGGCATCTTGGATGCGCTGTAGATTAACGCGCGCCTCACGCATGAAGTGATACTGAGCGTCAAGGAATGCTTGCTCCGAAGCCACTTGCTCAAGATCTGAGCTTTCCCCGGTATCGTGCGCCATTTCGGAAAGTGCAGCCTCGACATAAAGCAGCGAGCCCGCTAAGTCCATCACCAAACTGTCGCTGACATGTTCTTCTCGGATTTGGCGGCGTAAATCGTTGATTTGCTCAATCAAAAGTTCGTGCTGTTGGTTCAGTCCCAGCACCAATAAGGTGTCCGCCAGTTGCTTAAGCTGGGGTAATTGCTTCTCCAAGTCTTGATATTTACGCTCACCAGTTCTGACGTAGATGTCGATGGCGTCTTTAAGATTCGCAATGCTTTCTCGCATCGCGCCAGCCACGGCTTCCAAGGCTTCGGTGCTGGCCACGACCTCATGTTCCTGGCCGTGGACTGCGTTGGAAATAGCACGGGCCTTGTCATTTGTGACCGGGGCTGACAAGACGTGAGTCAACAACGCTTGCAGCAGCTTGGCATTCGGTTTTTCAGAGAGCACGGCTGAACCACTCTCAGCCAATCGCTTAAGCTGACGATCAACCTGACCAAGCAGTCCATGCACAGTTTTGTCCTGCCAGCCTTTTTGTTCCTTGATCGTCGCGGTATAGGCGCTGGCCAGCCACCACAGTCGTTCAATTTCGCTACCCTGACAAATTGCCTGCAGACGGTCCAGCACTTTCTCAATACGACTCAGTCCATCCTCGGCTTGCTCGTCACGAATCACCGCAAGCAGACCTTTCTGGAAATGGGGCCTGAGTTTTTTGGCGGCTAGCTTAAGCGCATCCTCTGAATCAGGAACCTCCACTTGGACGGAAGGTTTTGGTATTGGCAACGCAAACACATCCGTCTCTTCGGACAGGGCAATGGGCTCCAATCCAATTTGTTTTCGAAGCCGATTCGTGGTGGCAATAATTTGTGCACCAGAGGACGCTCGACCCGAATAGAGTTTCTGCAAATGCAACTCAAGTTGCAAAATGCCTTCCATCATCGGCTCAAGCACTGCTTGAGAATGGGAGAACGCGCCTGAAGCCATACGAGCAGCCACTTGTTCTAGTGCTTCAGCAAGCGCAGCCGCTTCTGGAATATCAAGGATTTGTAAAGTACCACGCACTTGACGGAGATCTTTGGCGCAAATGGTCGCTTGCGAACTGTCAGTCGGGTTGTCCGCAAAGGCCTCCAACGCCTGCCGTGCCTCCAGCAGCGTTTTCTCGATTTCTTCCCGAACCCAACTCAGTGCAACTTGTTCATTTTGTCCGGCCATAAGCTCTCCATCCAATACTCATACTTTCTAGCCACTTTTTCTGAGGTAGGCGAGGCACTTGTCATGCGGATAGCGCGAAACATCCGCGTTAGACCATCGGCCGGCTTCACCTGGTGCCAGCACTAACAGACCACCAGGTACCAACCGCTTCACTAACTCATCCAAAATCTGTTCACGCCGCTCAGGCTTGAAGTAAATCAATACGTTCTGACAATAAATTACGTTGTAGGCGCTCTGTGGACTTGCCGCAATCCCACTCAAATTAAAGTGGGTAAAATACACCCTCTGCTTAAGTTCGGGCGAAACCACCCAGTGTCGGAGCCCATCCCGAAGAAAGTATTTCTCTTTGTAGGCATCGGGTAGCTCGCGCACAGCACTTTCTGTATAACATCCCTCACGCGCTTGTCGGATACTTGGCAAACTGATGTCAGAGCCGGTCACGCCATAGTGGAGAGGCACATCACTATTCTTCGCCAATGTATCAAGCGTCATTGCCAGGCTATAGACCTCCTCTCCGGTCGAACAACCAACACTCCACAACTGAAACATGAGCGGATGACAAGGTTTGTCCGCCAAAATCTGACGCGCGGCCGAGCTACGCAAACCTTTACGCTGCGCCAAGGTGGCTCCTATCAGTGTCCGACAATAGTTGGACACCAAAGCCATTGCGTCTGGATCGCGAAAAAAACGCGTCTCGTGAACCGTCAATTTATCCACGAGCGTTGCCCACTCCTCTTTTGGCAAGCGTTCATTCGCCAATGCATCGTAGTACGCTCTATAATCACGCAAACCGAGCGCCAAGACACGTGACGACAGTTGCGCCTGCACAAAAGAAAGACGGGCTTTGGGAAGCCAGAGACCCGTCTTTTCCTCTATCAATCGTTGCCACAGGAGGAATTCGCTTTCCTCAAGAGGCGCCAACAATTTGGGCATGTTTTCCGCTACATCCACAGGAATTCACCATCACTCGCCAACTGACTCCGATTCAGAAGTCACGTCTTCATCTTCGGCACCGAACTCAAGATCGAAATCTTCCTCGGTATCATCCGTTTCGACGTCTTCGGACTCGGGCAACTTGAAGCCGGCGACGGTTTCACGCAGTTCGTCCGCAAGCTCGGCAAGTTTACCAATCGACACTGCCGTCGCCTGAACGCCCGCGAGTGTCTGGTTGGTGATCTCCTGAATGACATTCATCGTGTTCGACACATGTCCCGCCGAAGCCGCTTGCTGGCGCGCAGCGTTGGAGATGTTTTGAATCAAGTCCGCCAAGTCACGCGATACGTTTTCAATTTCTTCAAGCGCCACACCTGCGTCATGCGCCAATTGGGCACCGCGAACTACCTCGGCGGTACTCGCCTCCATCGAAATCACGGCTTCATTGGTGTCGGTCTGAATGGTTTTTACGAGGGCCTCAATCTGTTTGGTCGCGTTACTTGAACGCTCTGCGAGTCGCTGTACCTCGTCCGCAACCACGGCGAAACCGCGACCTGCGTCACCGGCCATCGACGCCTGAATAGAAGCGTTCAATGCCAAAATGTTCGTCTGGTCGGAAATGTCGTTAATCAAGGCCACGATGTCACCAATCTCCTGCGAACTTTCACCCAGGCGTTTGATTCGTTTTGACGTTTCCTGAATTTGTTCGCGAATGGTGTCCATCCCTTTGATTGTATTTCGTACAACGGCCGCACCCTTGTGCGCGATTTCTACCGACTTCTCCGCCACTTGGGCTGACTCGGCGGCGTTGGCTGACACCTGTTCAATCGACACGGCCATTTCGTTAATCGCCGCAGACGCACCGGTAATTTCCTGCGCCTGGTTTTTCGCCGCCTGCGTCAACTCGGTCGCCGTCGCCTGTGTTTCTTCGGCCGCCGCCGACACACGAACCACCGCTTGCTTAATTGTCGCAACCAACGACCGAAGCTGGTCGATGGTGTAGTTCATCGCGTCCGCAATCGCGCCCGTAAAGTCTTCGGTCACTGTCGCGTGAACGGTCAGGTCACCATCTGCAAGACCTTCCATCTCATCCAGCAAGCGAATAATCGCCTGCTGGTTTCTTTCGTTCTGGGCACGCTCCCGGTCACGCGCTTCTGCCGCCAATTGGGCTCGGCGACGGTCGGCACGGCGTTGCTGCAGGTACATGATAAACAGCAACAAAATCACCACGCCAAACAAACCCGCGGAGACATAAACATTACCGTACAGTCGCGTGTTAGGAAGTGCTAGGAAGGCGTTTTCCAGCTTTTCAGCGTCCTGCGCCAATTTGGTGGCATTTTCAAAGACCACGGCATTGGCCGCATGGACTTTCAAGAGCACGTCTTTGGCATCGATAATGTTAGCCACATTATCTTTTACTTCGTTATAGATGCTGAGGATGTCCTGTAATGCTTCCCGAGCTTCCTGATTTTTAATCGGTTCAAAGCCTTGGATAGGATCGCCTTCAAGCATCCCATTCAACACCTGGCCGAAGACATCCACGTCATGGCCAAAAGACTCGGCAACACGTTGCGCTTCTTCTCCCCCCGTCACCAGCACTTTTTGGAGTGAACGGATGATGCGCTCAGCGAACCAAATTTGTCGTGTGGCCAGCCAAACAACGGTTCGATTGACGTTCGTTTCGAGAAGAATATCAATCACAAGGTTGTAGTTGTTTTGCAGTTGGGGAATTTTTTGCTCCAGTTCTGCTGCCAGTTTGTGCAGACCAAGCACCGTGTCTTTGGCGCTATAGATTTCATCCGCAGCGGTACCAACTTTTTTCCAAGTCGCCTGCAGCTCAGCCAACTCCGACTGCACGATCGACATTGGAATGCCGAATAAGCCGCCACGCGCCAATTCCAGCTCCTGAAGTCGAGCCCGGAACCGCCGCGTACTGTCGCTTAACAATCGGAAGGCGTCTGGGTTTCCTTTCACTGCCTCGGATGCCGACGACGCAATCTGCTGAGACAGCACCCGCATCTCCGCGGAAATTTGCGCTCGACGTTGATCCAACTGGCCCTGATAGACGCCATAGCCCACGTTCGCTGCCATTAGCAAAATGGCCAGAACCAGCAATACAATGATGCCAGATCCGCTCCGGCTTTCAATGTCACCTATTGACGTGGTGTTCGCTGCATTCATAGTCTGCCTTTCCTGGTTATTGGGTGATTAGGGAACCATCCAGCCTAAACTGCCACTTGCAAGAAGTTGGCATTTTCGGCTAACTCATAAAAATCAAAAATTTTCCACGTGCGACCGTCACGCTCAAAGGCGCCGGTCACAAATGGACGTAACTGTTCATCGCTTTCTTCAAAATCCGTAACTCGCTCGTGATCTTCGAAATGCTGTAAACCAAGCACATCGTCGACCACAACACTGCTCACCAAATCGTCTTTGGTCATGACCATTAACCTTTGCCGGCGGCTTCGATTAGGGCGGTTATATAAAAACCCCTGTAGGTCCATGATCGGGAGCAACACACCGCGCACATTCGCCACACCTCTCACCCAGCTCTTGGCGCCAGGGACCGCGGTAAATTCCGGCACATGTAATACTTCACTGATTTGTCCAAGTGGGGCGAGGAAATACTGGCCAGCCAATACAAAACCAATGCCCGACCAATAATTCGTCAAAACCTCCTGTTTTGGTAATTCAAAGGCATGCTTTCGACATTGCGCGTCGATGACACGCAATATTTCAAATGGTCGCTCCAATCCTTCAGTCATTGAACCAACGCCTCAATATTAGCCTTCCAGCACTTTACGCACTGTTGCCAGCAACTTGCTTTCTTCCACTGGCTTGGTGAGATAATCCTTGGCACCTTGCCGCATCCCCCAAATTCGGTCGGTTTCCTGATCTTTCGTAGTAATGATAATGACCGGAATATGCTTTGTTTCCTCACCTCGAGTCAATTGCCGGGTTGCCTGAAAACCGTTCATCCCAGGCATGACCACGTCCATGAGGATCACATCCGGCAGCTCTCGCTTAGCCAATTTAATGCCATCTTCACCATTGTCAGCTGTGAGCACATCGAAACCATGCTTGCTCATAATGCTGCTCAGCAACTGCGTTTCTGTTGGAGAATCATCCACTATCAAAACTCGAGCCATGCGTTATTACCCCTGCTTTGTATTAATCGATTCGCTCAATACACAACACCTATTCTTTGAATTTTGATCAGGAACTTTCTGTCATGCGATCGGCTGCCTGAATCTTGTCCAACTGTGCATTAATGGCGCCGAGAAGCTCATCCCGACTGAACGGTTTCGTCAGGTATTGATCAGATCCCACAATCCTACCCTTTGCGCGATCAAACAGTCCATCTTTACTCGAAAGCATGATCACGGGCGTATCTCGAAAGGCAACATTACGTTTGATTAATGCGCAGGTCTGATAACCATCCAGCCTGGGCATCATGATATCCACAAAGATAATGTCCGGGTGCACATCCGCAATTTTACCAAGCGCATCAAACCCATCGACTGCAGTGTGAACTTCGCAACCCACTTTTTTGAGCAAAGTCTCGGCCGTACGTCGGATCGTCTTACTGTCGTCAACGATCATCACCTTCAGGCCTTCAAGTGATTTTTCCATAGTCGATCCCAATAATGTCTGATCTTTCACCTATCGCGGGCTTCACACA